>CABSAB010000075.1 GCA_902475515.1 uncultured Eubacteriales bacterium
GCTGTTTCGGGACATCGCCACCATGGACATTCGGGCGGATTTTTCCGGCCGTTTTGTTCTGTTCTGTATGGGGGCGACCACCTTTATGTTTGCTGCCTGCTGGCTCCTTGGCCGGATCTTCCTTAAAGAAAAACCCATGGTGGGTGCCTTTGCCCAGGCCTCAGCCCGGGGCTCTGCCGCCATCCTGGGCATTGCCTTTGTAGAGAATATCTACGGGAATTCCGGCATGACACCTATGATGATCGTGGCAGCAGTCCCGCTGTTCAACATCTATTCCGTCATCATTCTGACTGTCTCCTCCGCAGAGGGGAAATTAAGCGGTTCTCTGGTCAAAAAGACGCTGAAAGGTGTTGTTACGAATCCCATCATTCTCGGCATTGCCGCGGGCATGGTCTGGAGCCTTCTGGCGCTCCCCTGGCCTGCGATCCTCAGTAAGTCCGTCTCCTATCTGGCCGGCACCGCAACGCCTCTGGCCCTGCTGGTGCTGGGCGCCACCTTCCGAGGCCGGGAGGCCCTGGGCAAGATCGGCCCTACGCTGGCTTCTGCGTTCCTCAAGCTGGTTGCTATTCCCGCAGCAATCTTCCCGGTGGCCATCTCCATGGGCTTCCGGGGGAGCGAACTGGTGGCCATTATGATTATGCTGGCATCTCCTACTACGGTGACCTGCTACATCATGGCCAAGAATATGGGCGGCGACGAGACGCTCTCCGCCAGCGTGGTCATGACCGCTACCCTGCTCTCCAGCATTACGTTGACCCTATGGGTATTCCTGATCCGCACCTTGGAATACATATAAGATACAAAAAGCCGCCGGAATTTCGGCGGCTTTTTGATTTAGTCCAGATTGAAGTCCAGTTCGTCGCCATCTTGCACATAGTGGAGGGAATCCAGCAGGCTGGTGACATTTTTCTTATAGCAGTAATACTCCAATTCGCCATCCAGGCGAAGGGCATATTTCCGGTCCGTCATGCGAACAAGCTCCAGCGTATGACTCTCGTCCTCATCCAGATTGATGGTAATGTGTCCATCCGCCTTGGCATCCTGAAACTCTTTCTTCTCCGCCTCGGTGAGGTTGTCCACGATGCGGAAATACAGGCAGCGGATATACAGCCGGCGAATGTTCGTCTCCAGGGCGACTTCCTCGCCGTTGAGCGTACCCTTCACGCCATCAGTATCGTTGCCGTTGGCGTTCTGCTTGGTATAGTGGCTCACCTGGAGATCAAATTGCTCGCCCTCCAGGTCGATCTCCAGGGACTGCAGCCGCTCAATGCTGTAGCTCCACACGGTCCGGAGCATCAGCTGCACATAGCTCAGTCCCATCCAGTTCATGGCGGAGGTATTGCAGGTCAGGAGCGTATCCGTCCCCTCCAGCATACAGTAGGTGTAATCCCGGTTGGGACAGGGATCGCCCACCAGCAGGGAGACCTCATTTCCGGACACATCGCTCATCTCCAGCTTGGCCGGCTGATCGAGGCCGTACTCCTTGTATTCCTCCTCCGTGATATCCTTGATGATGCTGCCCAAGGTCAATGTGGAAACCACGTCCATCACATACTGCTTGATGGTGGTGTCGTTTCCGGAGACCCGGTAAGGCTGGTACATCACATATTGGCTGCCCTCGGTGTTGTATTGGTCGGAGGCATCCGTATCCAGCTTTACTTCAATGCAGCTTTCATCCCGCTCCGTAAGCTTCACCCAGTTGATATTAGTATAGATATCATCCTCCGTATAAGCCGGGAACAGGGTGATATCCCGATATTCAATGGGCTTGCGCACCAACAGCGAATCCACATAGGAACCGATGGTATACACATTACCGGAATCGGATGTCATGCAGTAGTAATTATCGTCCACAGGCGCCTTGGAGCCGATGATGATATCCACCTGGGAGCCGTCGGAATAGTAGGTCTCGATCACGGCAGTGGGTTCATCCAGGCCGTAGTCCGAAAGATCCTTTGCATTCTCCTCCACCATGTTTACGGCGGAAATGGAGGTCAGCGTATAGAGCATGGAGCGGAATTTGGAGGTGTCGTACTCAAATTTCCCCGCATCGGGACTGACGTCATAGGTATAGCTGACGCCGCCCTTTTCATCGGTCTCACGGCGCACAGTCACATCCAGGGCTTCCGCAGCATAGGCATAGTCCGTATCCTCATCCACCTGGCGCTTTGTGGGCACCACGACAAACCGCTCCAACGTATCGTAGTCCCGGTTAATCACATACACGGTCTCTGCCGGAGCCTTGGTGGTCTCCTCCTCTGCCTCCGGGGCAGAAGCCTTTGGAATATTAATCAGGATCACCGACGCAAGAATGAAGACCACAAGTACAACGCCTGCGATGATGATTGTTTTCAGGCTTTTCATTACTTATGTCTCCTTCTGACCCAGACAAGCACGCCGCCAACCAGGCACACGCCGGGAATGATAAAGATCAAGAGATAGTAGAGCACACGTCTTGCCGCACCGGTGACCACCAGACGGTCGCTGGTCAGGTCCTTGGACTCGATGGACACTGTCTCGGAATCGTCGCTCATAAAGTTCAGCGCTGCCAGGAAGTAGTCCTTGTTCATAAAGCTCCGGTCGCCCAAGGCGGAATCGCTGAGGAAGCCGGCGTTCAGGAACAGGATGTCCGAACGGGTGGAATCCAGATTGTGCATTGTGGTCTGATAGGCCAGCACGCCCAGATTGAAGGGGCCCTTGGCGTCATCCTCGGTCTGCTCATAGCTGACGGTCTCGCCGGAAAGGTCCTTTGCGTAGGCCGAATCCGAGGAGGTCATGAGCACCTGGGTGCCCTTCCAGTTGTCGTTCTCCCACAGCACATCGATAGGCCGGGCACCGGGCAGGATGGTAAAACCGGAGGAATCCAGGTTATCCGTCAAGCCCTCCAGGGTCACAATGTTCGGCAGCAGATAGGCGTTGTAGCTGGCATAGCACCGCTCAGTGTCGCAGACCAGCTGATTCTTATAGGAAACGCCCCACTCCTCAAAGTAGGCATCCAGATTCGGAAGGCTCGGGGTGTTGGTGGCATAGGTCACGATCATCTTGCCGCCGTCGTTCATAAACTGATCCAGAATCTCGATCTCCTCGTCCGTATAATCCCCTTTGGGCTCAGAGATGATGAGCATATCCACATCAGAGGGAATCTCACCCGCCTGGATCAGGCTCAGGGAATCCACCTCATAGTTGCCAGAGTACAACAGGTCCTCCATGGTCTCCAGGTCGGTCTTCTCCTGATGCCCAGTGATATACGCGGCCTTGGGGACCTTGTTGGCGGTCACATACAGGATCGCGGAGGTCAGCCGCTGCTCCGCCCGGAGACCCGTCACATAGGAGCTGCCGGAACCGCCGGAGCTGTTGGAGCTGCTGGTATATTCCAGCAGGTCATGGGGACTCATGGACTTATAGCGCTTTTCGCTCTCCACGATGATATCCTGGGTGGAAAGATCGCCCAGGTCATTATAGCTGTTGAAAATGCTGGGGTTCGCCACGGCATTGATATACTTCACCGTGACCTTGCCGCCGGAAAGCTGCTCATAGCGCTGGAAGACCTTGGGCAGACGGCGCAGGTCCGCATCATCGGCATAGTCGGTCTCATCACACAGCACCGTAATGGTGATGGGCTCGTTCAGGGTCTGCAGCAGCTGCGCCGTCTCGTCGGAGATCTCATACTCGGATTCCGAAGTCATGTCGATCTCCAGCACATAGCGGTCAGCTACATAGTCCACAAAGTAGTTCACCGCGATCACTGCGGCAATCACAAGAATGGTGGATACCAGCGACAGCGCGCCGATCTTCATACGGCGCTTTTTGCCCAGCGCGGCGCTGGAGCTGGCGGCGTCCACCGGCTTCACTTCAGGTTTGCTATTTTTGCTCATGATGTTCCTCCTTAGCTCCAGCGTTTCCGCTCCAGCATACGCACGGTCAGGAAAATGAAGGTGCCGGCAACGCTGAGGTAGAAGATGAGATCGGCGAACGAGAAGATCCCTTGGGTGAAATCATTGTAACGCCGGAACATGGAAAAGTAATAGATCAGATTCTTCGCCCAGGTGGACGTCATCTGGCTGTAGGAAAAGTCCAGCAGATACAGGCCCAGGAACACCGCAATGGTGGCGATGCAGGCCACCAGCTGATTCTGAGTCAGGGACGAAATAAACACGCCGATGGAGATAAACGCCATGGCCGTGGCGCAGATGGCCACATAGTTTCCAAGGACCGTGGCAAACTCCAGCGTGCCCCAGGTGGCAACGATCACCACATACACCAGCGTAATGCAGATGCCCAGCAGGAACACCACCAGCGCCGCAAAGAACTTGCCAAGCACAATGCCCGTCAGGCGGACCGGGGCGGTGAACAGCAGCTGATCCGTCTTCTGCTTATAATCCTCGGAGAAGGTCCGCATGGTGAGGATCGGGATCAGAAATACGCACATGGTCACGATAAAGGAGAAAATATTCTCCAGGCTGCTGGAGCCGTTGAACACGTTGATCAGGTAAAAATAGATGTTCAGCACCAGCAGAAAGGCCGCCAAGTATACATAGCCCAGCGGAGATTTGAAGTAAGCACGCAGATCGCGTTTGAAAATTGCACTCATGATTACTTCGCTCCCTTCCCAGAAGATTTTTTGTCCGCCGTCAGCTGGATGAACACATCCTCCAGCGACAGATCCTGATTCTTCAGCAGCAGCACGGGATAGCCCGCCTTCGCAAGCGCCGAAAAAATCAGCTTCCGCACATCCAGATGCTCCGCGGACTCCACCAGGTACTCATAAGCCCCCGGCTCTGCCTCCACCGTGGGCGTGACAGACTTGACGCCGTCCACACTGCGGATACAGACCGCGACCTTGTCCTTGGGTCCGGCCACACGGTATTCCAGCTTGTGCTCACCGGTGAGCATGGCGGAAAGGTGCGTGGGCGTATCATCGGCCACCAGGCGGCCATTGTTGATCACCAGCACCCGCTCGCACACCGCGGAGACCTCCTGCAAAATATGCGTAGAGAGGATGATGGTGCGGTTCTTGCCCAGATCCTTGATCACGTTGCGGATCTCAATGATCTGCTTGGGGTCCAGGCCTACCGTAGGCTCGTCCAGGATCAGCACGTCCGGATCGCCGATCAGCGCCTGGGCCAGGCCGCAGCGCTGCTTATAGCCGCCGGAGAGGTTGCCTATCACACGCTCCCGCACGTGAGAAATCCCCACCATGTCGCACACCCGGTCGATGTGTTCCTTCCGGGCTTTCAGGTTCCCCTTCACGCCCTTGATATCATAAATAAAGCTGAGGTATTCGTTGACTGTCATGTCCAAATACAGCGGCGGGTCCTGGGGCAAATAGCCAATATGCTTTTTTGCTTCCAGGGGATTTTCGAGAATGTCGACTCCGGCCACACGGGCCGCGCCGGCCGTGGCAGACAGATAACCGGTGATCACATTCATTGTGGTGGACTTACCAGCACCGTTGGGTCCCAGGAAGCCGACGATCTCACCCTCGTCGATGGAGAAAGAGATGTCGCTGATGCCTCGCTTGTTGCCGTAGGTTTTGGTCAATCCGGATACTTCAATCATCTCGGGTTCCCTCCTAATTTGCGAGCCGCAGCCGCGGCCAGGTTGCAGTATTTGGAAAAAGCAATGATTCCAAAGGCTGTTTCGGTCATTATATCACATTTTTCCGCAATCTCCTAGTATTATTTTTGTCATTCTAATCAGCACAAGGCACAAAAAGTCCCGCAAAAAATTGTTATGGTCGTCACCGGATAGCCGTCGTTTGCCCGGCCCGGTTCTAATTTGCTGTGTGTTTGCATACAGTATCATTGCAGCGCTATGCTTTGCAGCATCTATTTCAAGACAGGAGGCTTTGCCTTGGCATCTACAGGCAGCATCATTTTCAATGTATTCACCTCCGACGCCAGGATCCCCCTGGAGGGCGCCACGGTTTTGCTCCGGCGGCAGGACGCCCCGCGGGAGATCCTTGGCATTCGCATCACCAACGCATCGGGCCAAACGGATCCCATTATGGTCCTTACCAAAGACGTATCCCTTGGCCAGACGCCGGAAAGCACCGTAAAGCCGTGGGTGGGCTGTGCCGCCATCATTGAACATCCCGACTATGAGCGCGTGTTTCTGGATGGCATTCAGATATTTCCCGGCATTGTGACTTTGCAAACGGTTCAGATGGTTCCCCTGCGGGAGCTGGACCCCAATTTGGACGGCGAACAGGAACTGAACTTTACCCCGCAGCCCATCTGGGAGGAGCAAACCTATGACTGATACGACTCTGCCTTATATTCCCGAAACCATCACCGTCCACCTTGGCGCCCCCAATCAGCCGGCGGAAAATGTCACAGTCAATTTTCGGGACTACATCAAAAATGTTGCGTCCAGCGAGGTCTATCCCACCTGGGAGGACGCCGCGCTCCGGGCCAATATTTTGGCGCAAATCTCCTTCGCCCTGAATAAGATTTATCTGCAGTACTACCCCAGCCGGGGCTATGACTTTGACATTACATCTTCTACTGCCTACGATCAGAAGTTTATCAAAGGCCGGGACACCTTCGAAAATGTAGACCGGCTGGTGGATGAGCTCCTGCAAAGCTACATTCGCCGGCAGGGCACATTTGAGCCACTGGCCAGTTCCTTTTGCAACGGCACCACAGTCACCTGCCCGGGCATGAGCCAATGGGGCAGCCAGTCCCTGGCCCGGCAGGGGTACTCATATTTGGATATTCTCCGGTACTACTACGGAGATGATATCGAAATCGTAACAGATGTTCCCATCCGCGGTCTT
>CABSAB010000076.1 GCA_902475515.1 uncultured Eubacteriales bacterium
CAGGTGTTTAAGACGCTGGTAGCCCGGGGAGAGCGGAAGGGCATCCTGGTATTCTGCATCCCCGTCAGCTGCACCCTGGACCTCAAGAAAGCGGCAGCCGCGGCGGGGGACAAGAAGGTGGAAATGATCCACATGAAGGAACTGCTGGGGCTTACGGGCTATATCCGGGGCGGATGCAGTCCCGTGGGCATGAAGAAGAAATATCCTACTTTTATAGATGAAACAGCCATGCTGTATGACGAGATCGCCGTGTCCGGCGGGGCCCGGGGGCTGCAGATGGTGCTTGACCCCGAAGCTCTGATGGAGTATGCGGAGATCCGGGCGGCGGATCTGGTGGAGTATTGATTTTTGGGAGATTTCGTATTATGATAGCGGAAAGCGAGGGGATACCGTGCGATTTGAACAACTGGATTTTCTCCCCATGACGGAAGCGGACATACCGGTTCTTACGCCAATCATGAAGCGTGCTTTTGAAGAAGACGCACGGCAGTCCGGTAGACCGGAGGGCGGACCTGACGGGTATGATGACGGCGAGTTTCTGCGAAAGCGTCTTGCGCTGCCGGAGGTCGAGGGCTATCGGATCGATTGGGAGGAAAAGACCATTGGCGCGGTTTTGCTGTTTATTCATGCGGAACAGGCCTGCGGACATTTGAGCTGTATATTCATTGACAACAAATATATGGATACCGGGTATGGTGCTATGACATGGCGATTTGTGGAGCATACATATCCGGAAATAGATACATGGACATTGAATACTTCGGCTGTTTCTTACCGAAATCATTGTTTTTATATCAATAAGCTTGGATTCCAGGTGGTTGCTGTAGATGGAGGGAGAGATCCTTATACGGCGTTGTTTCAGCTGAAAAAAGAAATCAGGAGGTAATATTATGAATTACGAGTATAAGACCAAGGGCGTATGTTCCCGGAAGATCACATTTTCCGTGGAGGGCGGCAGGGTGAAGAACGTATCCTTTGACGGCGGCTGCAACGGAAACGGCAAGGGGGTTGGCGCTCTGGTAGAGGGTATGGCTGTGGATGAGGCCATTTCCCGCATGAGGGGCATCACCTGCGGCATGAAGCCCACATCCTGTCCCGATCAGCTGGCCAAAGCCCTGGAGGAGACAAAGAGTAAGTAATAGAGAATCGTGAAGAGTGAATAAGTAATGAGTCCCGGCTCTGCCGGGACTCATTTCGTCTGTGCCGGCTCAAGTATGCGGGTAGGTATAAACTTCCTGCGCTTTGGATATTCTACCCATGAAACTATTTTTTGGGAGGATATGCACATGGAACTGAAAGGCTCAAAAACAGAAATGAATCTCATTGAGGCCTATGCGGCGGAGTCCCAGGCCAGAAACAACTACACCTTTTACGCGTCCATCGCCAAGCGGGACGGCTTCAACCAAATTGGGGCAATTTTTGAGGAGACTGCTTCCAACGAGAAGGAGCACGCGGAGCTTTGGTATAAATATCTCAATGGCGGTGATTTTTCCGACACGATGGCCAATCTGAAATCGGCGGCGGAGGGAGAGCACTTCGAGCATTCGGATATGTATCCCCGGTTTGCCAGAGAGGCCCGGGAGGAGGGCTTTGAGCAGATTGCTCAGAAATTTGAGCTGGTGGCCCAGGTAGAAAAGGAGCACGAGGAACGCTACCGGAAGCTGCTTGCCAACGTGGAAAACGGACTGGTGTTCTCCAGAGACGGCGACGTGATCTGGCAGTGCCGGAACTGCGGGCATATCCATGTGGGGAAGGAAGCGCCCAAAACTTGCCCGGTGTGCGACCATGCACAGTCCTATTTTCAGCTGAAGCAGGAAAACTATTGACCGGAAAATTTTCCGCGTTATTTCGATAAAGCACCGATTTCCTATTGACAGGGTCGGTTATGAGTGGTAAAATAATGCCCATCGAAGCAAAATATTCCGGAAAGGAGAATGCGTTGTGAAATTTGCGCCGGCTATGCTGAATATGGCAGAAATGTACATGTGCTCCATGTGCATGCCTTGCTGCGCCGATTTTCATAGAACGCATTCTGCCGATTGATCCCCATCCTGGGGCTTATACGAAGGTCAGCGGGAGGCGTGTATGCTTCCCGCTTTTTCGTGGGGCCTGAGGGGAGGAGTACGGATGGTTTTGTCTCGGATCTTTACTTGGATCAATTTTTGGAATGAGCGAATGTGCACGGTACATATCAAGCAGTAACCGAACCCAAAAATTGAATGTGAAAAGGAGTATATCATCATGAAAAAGCTGACAACTAGAATTTTGGCTCTGGCCCTGGTTTTGGCCAGTGTGCTGGCCTTGGGCGGCTGCGGCAATGACAGTGCCGCTTCCACTGCATCCACTGCGGGCAGCGAGGCTGCGGCACCCGCTGAAAACGCGGGCGAGCTGGAGATCGCCGTGCCCAACGACACCACCAATGAGGCCCGTGCCCTGCTGCTGTTGGAGGACCTGGGTTACATCAAGCTGAAGGACGGCGCCGGCATCACCGCCACCATCCGGGACATTGCGGAAAATCCCCACAACATTAAGTTCACCGAGGTGGAGGCAGCCCAGATTCCCAACGTGCTCCAGGATGTGGACTATGCTGTGATTAACTCCAACTATGCCATTGCAGCGAACATTGACCCCATGGAGAAGGCCCTAAAGATGGAGGGTTCTTCTTCCGCGTATTCCAACATCGTTGCCTGCAAGGAGGGCAATGAGGAGACCGATAAGATCAAGGCCTTGGTGGCTGCCCTGGAGAGCCAGAAGGTGGCCGATTACATCACCGAGACCTATGGCGGCTCCGTGGTGAGCACGGTGGATGCCCCCACCGACGGCTTTGATTCCTCTGTGGATTATGACGCCCTTGCCGGCGAGACCATCACCTGCGCCGCTTCCCCCGCGCCCCATGCGGAGATTTTGAAGGTGGCCCAGGAGATCCTGGCGGAGAAGGACATCAAGCTGGACATCAAGGAATACACCGACTATGTGATTCCCAACACTGTGGTGGATACCGGCGAGATTGACGCCAACTACTTCCAGCACCTGCCCTATCTGGATGACTTTAACGCCCAAAACGGGACGCACATTGCCTCTGTGGCTGCCATCCATGTGGAGCCCATGGGCCTATACGGCGGCAAGCAGGCGACCCTGGACGCGCTGAACTAAACACCTCAAAACGCCGGCTGCGTTTCGTGGCCGGCGTTTTTCCAGGGAATGGATGATACAAAGGAGACAGCACTATGATCGAGATCAAGCATCTGTACAAGTCCTTTGAGACGGCGGAAGGGACTGTGGAGGCCCTGAAGGACATTACGCTGACCGTGGAGGACGGGGATATATACGGGATCATCGGCATGAGCGGCGCCGGAAAGAGCACCCTGGTGCGCTGCATCAATATGCTGGAAAAACCTACCTCCGGCCAGGTGATCATTGACGGCAAAGACATGGGCGCCATGACGGCGGCCCAGCTTCGGGAGGCCCGGCGGGATATTACGATGATCTTCCAGGGCTTTAATCTGCTGATGCAGCGCAGCTGCCTGAAAAACGTGTGCTTTCCCATGGAGCTTGCCGGGGTGAAGAAGTCTGAGGCCAAAAAGCGGGCCATGGAGCTTCTGGAGCTGGTGGGCCTGCCGGATAAGGCCAAGGCGTATCCGGCGCAGCTCTCCGGCGGACAGCAGCAGCGGGTGGCCATTGCCCGGGCCCTCGCCACGGACCCCAAGGTGCTCCTGTGCGACGAGGCCACCTCGGCCCTGGACCCCAATACCACCCATTCCATATTGAAGCTGATCCGGGAGATCAACAAGAAGCTGGGCATCACGGTCATCATCATCACCCACCAGATGAGCGTGGTGGAGGAGACCTGCAACCATGTGGCCATCCTGGATGACGGCGTGGTGGCCGAGGAGGGGGCCGTGGGAACGGTGTTCTCCAGCCCTAAGTCCCAGGCGGCCCGGCGGCTGGTGTTCCCCGAGGGGACGGACAACCAGGTCTCAAATCCCCACAGCGAGAAGCGCATCCGTGTGATCTTCAACGGGGCCAAGGCGGCGGGGACTCCGCTGATCGCCACTATGGCCAGCGAAAAGCACATTCTGGTGAACATCCTCTCCGCCAGCACCCGGAGCATCGAGGAGCGGGCCTACGGCAGCATGCTGCTGGGCATCCCCGGGGGCGAGAGCCAGGCGGCGGAGACCATTGCGTACTTACAAAGTGTGCCTGACATCATTGTGGAGGAGGTTTGAGCCATGGGAGCCCTAATCGCGTCGGAGTCTGTGCAGGAGGCGCTGTATGTCCTGCAAAATGAAATACCCTTTGCCATTTGGGAGACGTTCTATGTGACAGTGGTCTCCACGTTCCTTTCCGTGGTGATCGGCCTCCCGCTTGGCGTTTTGCTGGTGGCGGGGGATAAAAACGGAGTTTTGCCCCTGCCCAAGTGGCTGATGGGGATTTTGAATGTCATCATCAATTTGCTGCGGTCCGTGCCGTTTTTGATTTTGATGATCATGGTGTTCCCCCTGTCCCGGCTGATCGTGGGCACCACGGTGGGCACGGTGGCTACCATCGTTCCGCTGGTGGTGGCGGCATTTCCCTTTGTGGCCCGGCTGGTGGAATCCAGTCTCCGGGAGCTTAGCCCCAACATCATTGAGGCGGCCCAGAGCATGGGCGCGACGCCCGTTCAGATCATCGTCAAGGTAATGATCCCCGAGAGCGTGCCGTCGCTGATCTCCAACCTGACCATCGCCATTACCACGATCCTCGGCTACTCGGCCATGAGCGGCATCATCGGCGGCGGCGGTCTGGGCAAGATCGCCATCAACTACGGCTATTACCGCTATAAGTACCTGATCATGGTCCTGGCGGTGATCCTGTTGATCGTGTTGGTGCAGATATTCCAGACCGTGGGTACGAAAATGACCACCAAGCTGGACCGTCGGCTGAAACAGTGATTTGAAGCCCCGTAATTCCAAGAGGAATTACGGGGCTTTCTATCTGCATAAAAATCAAAGGTCAAATTTGTGGAATATGTGCCATTGACGGGAAAATTCCCCCATGCTATACTAAATTTCCTTTTCTTCTCACGGGAAAGAGAGTATTTTGTCAGACGCCGGAGAGGCTCGTGACCGCCGGCGTCAGGGTTCCGGACAGAATATTTCCCATCTGCATTTAAGGCCATGAAGGGGCGCCCAATGCTCCCTCCGCTGGTCTGAAAACGGTGGAGATATTTTTTAGGAGCGCAAAATCATGATTACAATGAAAGGAATTTCGAAAACCTACCGGGTGCGGCGGCGGGAAGCCGGGCTTGGGAATGCGGTGAAAAGTCTGTTCTCCCGGCAGTACACGGAAGTCCCGGCCCTGCGGGATATGACCTTTACCATCCCCGACGGCCAGATCGTGGGCTATATCGGCCCAAACGGGGCAGGGAAAAGTACAACCATCAAGATCCTCAGCGGCATCCTGCACCCGGACAGCGGCGAATGCACCGTAAATGGTCTGGTGCCCTGGGAAAACCGCAAACAGCACGTTTCACGGCTGGGGGTGGTCTTCGGCCAGCGGAGTCAGCTCTGGTGGGATGTGCCGGTCATGGACTCCTTCCTCCTGCTGAAGGACATCTACCGGGTGGAGGACAAGCTGTTTCGGGAAAATCTGGACCGGCTGACGGAGCTTCTGGAGCTGGGTGACCTGCTGAAAAGCCCCGCCCGGATGCTCTCCCTGGGTCAGCGGATGCGCTGCGAGATCGCTGCGGCGCTGCTCCACAGCCCCGAGGTGCTGTTTTTGGACGAGCCCACCATCGGGCTGGACGCGGTGTCCAAGCTGAAGGTCCGGGAGTTCATTCTGGAGGAAAACCGCCGCCGGGGCATCACGGTCATTCTTACCACCCACGATATGCAGGACATTGACGCATTGTGTGACCGGGTGCTGCTCATTGGCAAGGGGCAGCTGCTTCTGGACGGCACCATTGAGGAAATACGGGCCATGGCCGGGGAGAATCTGTCCACGGAGGAATCCGTGGCGGACCTCTACCGCCGCTTCGGCATATAGGAGGCGGCGAAATGAAGCAGTATTTGACGTTTTTCAAAATGCGCTTTATCGCCGGGCTCCAATACCGGGTGGCGGCCCTGGCGGGAATGAGCACCCAGCTGGTATGGGGCGCTATGGAGATCCTTTTGTACCGGGCCTTTTACCTGGAGTATCCGGAGCGGTTTCCCATGGGCTTGCAGGCGTTGGTGTCGTATATCTGGCTCCAGCAGGCGTTTTTATCCCTGTTTTTTGCCTATGCCTGGGAAAAGGAGCTGTTTGAGGCGGCAAGGACCGGGACAGTTGCCTACGAGCTGGTGCGGCCGGTGAATATCTACGGGATGTGGTGCGTCCGGAGTTTTGCCCTGCGGCTGAGCCGGGCGGCGCTGCGGGCGATCCCGGTGATTGTTGTGGGGGCGCTGATCCCGGCGCCCTACGGGCTGCGGCTGACGGTCTCGCCGGGGGTGCTTCTGGTGTTTTTGCTGTCCACGGGAATGATGCTCTGGGTGGCGGTGGCTCTGGTGATGATCCTGTACGGGGCCAGCTTCCACATGACCTACTCTGCGGGGCTGAATACGCTGATGGCGGCGCTGATGGAGCTTTTCAGCGGGTCCATCGTACCGCTGCCGTTTTTCCCGGCGGGGCTTCGGACCGTGGCAGAGCTCAGTCCCTTTGGCGCCATGCAGAATGTGCCGCTGCGGATCTTCGGCGGAGACATTCTTCCGACGCAGATTCCCGGATACCTGGGCTTGCAGGTGTTCTGGGCAGCGGTGCTG
>CABSAB010000077.1 GCA_902475515.1 uncultured Eubacteriales bacterium
GTACCCCTCATACCTACGGCTACTACTGGCGCCTAGGCGGCCCCGAGCCCTTCGATATGCTCAACGACGCCATGAAGCACACCGAGACCATGATCATGTGGTCCCACGACCCGGACACCACCCGCGGCGGCTACTCCGCCCAGGAGTCCACCCTCTGGCGTCACTGGATGAAAGAGATGGGCGTACAGTTCATCTACATTGATCCCTTTAACAACTTCTCCTCCGTGAAGCAGGCGGACAAGTGGATCGGCCCCCGGATGGGCACCGATGCTGCGATCTGCGAGGCCATCGCCTACGTCTGGATCACCGAGGGTACCTACGATAAGGAGTACATCAAAAAGCACGGCCACCGCTTCGACGAGTGGTGCGACCACATCCTCGGTAAGGGTCCCGACGCCACCCCCAAGACCCCGGCCTGGG
The DNA here is from genome assembly GCA_902475515.1 of uncultured Eubacteriales bacterium. Lineage (GTDB taxonomy): Bacteria > Bacillota > Clostridia > Oscillospirales > Oscillospiraceae > HGM13006. The sequence goes on from CABSAB010000077.1 coordinate 421, forward strand.
CCGAGGAACTCAGCGGCGTTAAGGCGGCGGATATCAAGGCCATTGCCCGGCGCTGGGCTTCCACCCGTACTATGGCCGGCTCCGGTATGCGCGGCGGCTTTGGCGGCGTCTGCCGTACCACCGGCGGCACGGACTTTGCCCGTCTGCTGGTTTCCCTCATCGCCATGCAGGGCATGGGCAAGCCCGGAAGCAATATGTGGACGGGAACCTGCGGCGGCCCCATGAACTATAACTTCTGGTTCGGCGGCTATTCCGATCCGCTTTCGTCCATCGCCAACGCCCCCATTGCAGACCATCCTGCGGTGAACTCCGTGGAGCAGGTCCTTTACCGGACCAACCTCCCCGATGCCGTGCTGGACGGCCACTACGAGTGGCTGGGCGAGGGCTTCTGCGGCGGCGGCCTGGACTTTGAGTTCACCCGTCACGTCTACCCCATGCCCGGCTGCAGCGAGGTCCATATGTTCTGGCGCTACGGCGGCTCTTTCATGGGCACCATGCTGGATACCAACAAGTGGGTCAAGATGTATAAGTCCCCCAAGCTGGAGTTTGTGGTCAATCAGGATATTCACCTGAACCCCGAGGGCCGTATGGCGGACGTGATCCTGCCCGCCTGCACCAACTTGGAGCGTGTGGATATCGGCGAACTGGGCAACTCCGGCAACGGCGGCTACTGCTCTCACTCCCAGACCGGCAACTCCTGGCAGGTGGTGGTCTATCAGGACAAGGCCATCGAGCCTCTGTGGGACAGCCGCAGTGACTTCTGGATCTTCGCCCAGGTGGCGGCCCGCCTCGGCTGGGGTGAGGCATTCACCGAGGGCCGGAATGAGGAAGAATGGGTCAAGCGCTTCTACCAGTTCTCCGACCTTCCCAAGCACATGACCTGGGAGGAGTTTAAGAAGAAGGGCTATTATGTGGCGCCTGTTTCCTACAACGAGGAGGATAAGGACCCCAAGACGGGTCTTTACGAGAAGTGGGAGGAGCATCCCGGCTTCCAGTGGTTCGCCGAGGAGCGCCCCTGCGATACTCCCAACCACAAGATTTTCCAGGAGGAAGGAAAGCTGGGCACCCTGTCCGGCAAGTTCGAGTTTGTCTCCGAATCCCTGCTGTATTGGGAACCCGACGACGAGATTCGTACCCCCGTCGCCCAGTACAAGGATTCCTGGGAGGGCCACAAGTCCATGTCTGCGGATAAGTACCCCTACCAGATGATCTCCCCGCACCCCCGTTTTGACTATCACACCCACTATCAGCAGCACGCCACCTGGCTCTGGGAGATCCCCCAGAACCGGAAGATCATCAACGGCAACCCCTACCTGATCTGCCGCATCAACCCGGTCACCGCCGAGAAGAAGGGCATCAAGGAAGGCGACGTGGTGAAGCTCTTTAACGGCCGCGGTGCCGTGCTGTGCGTGGCCCATATTACCCGCCGGGTCCATCCCGAGACCATTCACGCCTACACCTCCTCCGGCATCTACAACCCCGTGAACTACGGCGAGTATATGTCCGTGGATAAGGGCGGCTGCGTGAATGTGCTGACCCCGGGCCGGCTCATGGGCGACTATATCCCCGCCATGGTGCCGAACTCCACCAACATCGACGTGGAAAAAGCCGAGGCCGATCCAAATCCCGGCCAGGGCTTTGAACATGTGCTGGATGCGGTGGATTATCAGAACAATCTCTGTAATACGAAAACTTCCGCCGAAGCCGACTGGCTCTTTGGCGAAAAGGAGGCAAAGTAATGAGATACGGAATTGCCATTGATTCAAAACGCTGCATGGCCTGTTACGCCTGCTTTATGGCCTGTAAGGATGAGCACTGCGGCTGGGCATCCAAGCTTTCCGCCCCTCAGCCTCACATGGGTCAGTATTGGATGGATATCCGCGAGTGGGAGCGGGGCGACAACGAGCGGCGCATCAAGACCGCCACGGTCCCAACCCCTTGCAGCCACTGTCAGAACGCTCCCTGCCAGGCGGCGGCCCGGGGCGGTGCGATCTATACCCGGGAGGACGGCATCGTCATCATCGACCCGGAGAAATCCAAGGGCCAGAAGCAGATCGTGGATGCCTGCCCCATCGGCGCGATTTATTGGAACGAGGAGCTTCAGATCCCCCAGAAGTGTACCATGTGCGCCGAGCTCCTGGACGATCCCGAGTACCCTGGCAAGGAGCCCCGCTGCGTGGAGGCCTGCCCCAACGAGGCCCTGATTTTCGGCGATCTGGACGATCCCGAGAGTGCCATCAGCAAGCGCGTCGCTGCCGGCAAGGTCACGCAGCTCAAGGAACTGGGCGATATTAAGACCAACGTGGTCCATCTGAACGTTCCCACGGCGTTCCTGGCGGGCACGGTGTTTCTTCCCGCCGAGCTGGAGGAGGTCTGCATTGGCGCCCATGTGAAGGCCACCTGCGAGTGCGGTACCGTCTACGAGATGGACACCAACTGGGCCGGCGACTGGGAGTTCGAGGACTTGCCCCTTGACAAGACCTTTACCGTGGAGATCACCATGGAGGGCTACAAACCCGTGAAGTACACGGTTGTGACGGATACGGACCACTACGTGGCCGAGACGTATCTGGAGAAAGCCTAAAACCCTTCCCTTTGGGGACGGCCCAGGCCAGCCTCTCTTGCCCTTCGGGCAATTCACCTCCAGGGGGACCGCCGCGAAGCGGCCCGCGTACCCTGCTCAAAATGACACACCCCGGTGCCAGTCCCCTGTTTTTGGGGGACTGGCACCCCGGTGAATTTCGTAGTTTCCCATGACCGCAGTAATTTTCTGCGGCCATGAGGAACCATGAAGTAAACTAATTTGTATAGAAAGGAAGTATCCCGATGGAACTTCGTAATGTAGTAGTGGTGGACGGCTGCCGTACCGCCGTGGGCAAGTTCGGCGGGGCATTGAAGCCCGTCAGCGCCTATGACCTTGCCTGCGTTGTGATGAAGGGCTGCCTGGATCGTACCGGCATCGATCCCAAGGAGATCGATGAGGTCATCATGGGCCAGTGCCGCCAGACCTCCGACGAGCCCAATATTGCCCGGATGGCGGCCCTTAAGGTAGGCATTCCTGCCTCCGCCTCCGCCCATACGGTCATGCGCCAGTGCGCCTCCGCTATGACCGCCGTTCAGAACGGTGCCATGCAGATCATGACCGGCCTTTCCGATGTGGTCCTGGCCGGTGGCACTGAATCTATGTCCAATGCCGTCTTCTATGTCCGGAATGCCCGCTGGGGCGTGGGCACCGGCAATGTGGAGTTTGTGGATGCCGTCACCGAGGGCCAGTTCCGTTCCCAGCCCCAGGAGATGTTCGGCCGCTATAATATGGGCGCTACCGCCGAGAAGATCGCCGAGACACTGGGCATTACCCGGGAGGAGCAGGACGAATTCTCCCTGAATTCTCAGAAGAAGGCCATTGCCGCCATTGACGCGGGCCGCTTCAAGGACGAGATCGTCCCCGTGGTGGTCCCCCAGGGCCGGAAAAAGGACCCCATCGTCTTTGATACCGACGAGTTCCCCAAGCGGGATACCAGCCTGGAGAAAATGGGTAAGCTGAAGCCCTGCTTCAATATCAAGACCGACGAGGAAGGCCGCATCTGGAACGATTCTGAGCTGACGGGAACCGTCACCGCAGCCTCCTCCTCCGGCCGGAACGATGGTGCCTCCTGCATGCTCCTCATGAGCGAGGACAAGGCCAAGGAGCTGAACCTCAAGCCCATCTGCAAGATCATCGGCATGGGCACTGCCGGCTGCGATCCCCGGACCATGGGTCTGGGCCCCGTGTATGCGGTCCCCAAGGCGCTTAAGAACGCGGGCCTTACCATGGACGATATCCAGCTCATTGAGCTGAACGAAGCCTTTGCCGCCCAGTCCCTTGGCTGCATCAAGCAGCTCCACTGGGAGGATAAAATGGACATCATCAACGTCAACGGCGGCGCCGTGGCGCTGGGCCACCCCGTGGGCTCCTCCGGCTGCCGGATCATCGTCACATTGATGCACGAGATGAAAAAGCGCGGCCTCAAGTACGGCCTTGCAACCCTCTGTATTGCAGGCGGCATGGGTCAGGCGACTGTGATTGAAATGTGCGATTGAATAACCGATTAAATTTGAAAGGGAGTAATTGTTATGGCAAAATCCAATAAGATCATGATCCAGGTCTGCCTTTGCGGCGCCGGCACCAAGAAGGCCCAGGCCCCTACCGTACCTTACACCGCTGATGAGCTGGCGGAGCAGATCGTCGCCTGTGCCAAGCTGGGTGCCTCCATCGCCCATATCCATGTCCGGGAGGATAAGGAAGTGGACGGTGTCATGCAGATCGGCTATAAGTCCATGAGTCTCCAGAAGTTCACCGAGGCCGTGGAAAAGACCCGCGAGCTTTGCAAGAAGGAGGGCGTGGATATCATCATCAACCTGACCACCTCCGGCGGCGAGTATGAGGATTATAAGCGACTCCAGCACCTTTCCGCCCTGAAGCCCGAGATGTGCTCCTTCGACCCCAACACCCTGAACTGGGCCAACAGCTACATCTTCGAGAACAGCCCCCGCTTTCTGAACCTGCTGGCCCAGGAGGTTGTGAAGGAGGATGTGAAGCCCGAATTTGAGGTCTTCGATACCGGTCATATCGACTCTGTCATGTATTATGTCAACAAGCACGGCATCCCCAAGCCGCCCCATATCCAGTTCATCATGGGCGTGGGCGGCTCCATGCCCGGCACTGCCGAGAACCTTGCGTTTATGGTGAATAAGCTCCCCGAGGGCGCCACCTGGTCCGTCTCCGGCATCGGAAGAGCCCATATGCCCATGATGCTGGCCGGCCTGGCCCTTGGCTGTGATGGCCTCCGTGTGGGCCTGGAGGACAATGTCATGTACGGCAAGGACCCCGATGGCAATAAGATCATCGCCACCAATGAGATGCTGGTGAAGCGTGCCGTGGATTTGGCAAAGCTGGCCGGCCGTGAGATCGCCACTGCCCAGGAGGCCAGAGAGATCCTCGGCATCACCCGGAACTGCCTGCGGGACGAGGGCTAAAATTCCCTTGTATATTCGACAAAAATCGGGTACACTATAAGTAAATATTTCTCCGAGCTGTCTGGGCTAAAGCGTCTGCCACGCCCTCTCAGCCATGGCCACGCCATCGGGCCAGCCGGGAAACCGGCGGACCTTCCACTTTGAAAAGGAGAGCGGAAACACAGGGATGCTCTGCCTTGCGGAGCGTCCCTGTGTTCTTCTGTAGGGGACGGCATCCTCGATGTCCCTGTTATCCCGTGTGAAACAATTAAAACAGGTTGGGAGATGATCCTGTGGAGACGAATATGGAGTATCGGGCGGCCCGGGAGCTGCTGCTGGGGATGGTCGGACCCATTTCCCGGGTGGAGCGTGTGCCTTTGCTGGAGGCAGACGGCCGCGTGCTGGCGGAGAATGTGACCGCCGCCGGTGATGTGCCCCCCTTTGACCGCAGCCCCTATGACGGCTATGCCTTCCGGGCGGCGGATACGGCGGGAGCGGACGAGGCACATCCCGTGACCCTCTTTGTTTTGGAAGAGGTCCCGGCGGGCAGTATGTGGAGCCGGGAAGTCGTAGCCGGGACGGCCACGAAGATTCTCACTGGAGCACCCATCCCGCCCGGGGCAGATGCCGTGACCAAGTATGAGGATACGGTGTTCACCGCCGAGACCGTCACCATCTCTGAGGCGTTTTCCTCCGGTGATAATGTGATCCCCCGGGGGGAGGATGTGCAAAAGGGCCAGCTGCTGGCGGAGGCCGGGACGGTCATCGACAGCGCCCTTTTGGGAACCCTGGCGGCGCAGGGGATTACGGAGCCACGCTGCTATGGGGTCCCCCGGGTGGGCATCATCACCACCGGAAGCGAGCTCATCGGCCCCGGGGAGCCCCGTTCCGGCGGAAAGATCGTCAATACCAACCGCTATACATTTTATGCGGCCGTGCGCCGCAGTGGCTGCGAACCTGTGATCATCGGCACACCGGGAGACGACCCTCAGGCGATTGCCGGGGCCATGAATGAAGCGCTGGATACCTGTGATCTGGTGATCTCCACCGGCGGCGTGTCCGTGGGCGACTACGATTTTACCCCTGACGCCATGGCCCGCACCGGGGCGGAGCTCCTGATCCGCACGCTGTTTCTTAAGCCCGGCGGCGCGTCGGCCTATGCCCTCCGGGACGGCAAGCTCCTGTGCGGCCTTTCCGGGAACCCGGCTTCGGCACTGACGAACTTTTACGCGGTGGTTCTTCCGGTTTTGCGAAAGCTGCAAGGGCTCCGGGAGCCGCGCCTGACGGAGATATCCGTGACCCTGGCGGAGGACTTCCGGAAAAAGAGCCCCAAGACCCGCCAGACGGAATAGATC
>CABSAB010000078.1 GCA_902475515.1 uncultured Eubacteriales bacterium
GTCTATACGGATCATATTGAGGGAGCCTGTTTTCGCATTGTCGCAAATACCCAAACACTGGAAAATTTTCAGGAGACTTATGATAATATCAGCAGTGTTTCTACAATTAAAAATAAAATTATGGTCAATCTAAAAGACGGGTGTACATTAAGATGCAATGCTAACAATGCAAAAGATGTTGCCGCAGCTATCAGAGAGCGAATTGTATAAAAGAAAACGCCAGAGCGGAAGCCAACCTTGGCTTCCGCTCAATCTTTCTAACGTTATTCCGCACTGGTCTGCGGCGCCGTATAGGTCCGTCCCGCATACTCCTGATCCAGCAGATACAGGCCCTTGGGGTCCGCGCCGAACAGCTTGTAGCGGCTGACCATGGAATCGGCATTGTCCTCCTCCTCCATCTGCTCGTCCACAAACCAATCCAGGAACTTCATGGTCCGGTAGTCCTTGGCCTGATGGGCCTCATGGTAGATGTCATGGATCAGAGAAGTCACATAGCGCTCATGCTCCGCCGCGGCCTCCAGGGGGTCCAGAACGGTCTTGAACACCTTGTCCGGCTTGTCAATGGCCTCCAGGGTGACCTTCAGGTTGTTGGTCTGCATATACTGGATGAACTGGAGGGCATGGTCGCGCTCCTCTTGAGCCTGGATCATGTAGTAATTGGAGTAGCCGTCCAGGTCCATCTCATCGTAGAAGTTGGCCATATCCAGGTACAGATAGGCGCTGTAGAATTCCTTGTTCACCTGCTGGTTCAGCAGGGCCGCAACTTTGTCGTTCATAATTGTACCTCCTTAAAATTTGGGCAAACCGCCGGCCCTTTGACAGGGCCGGCGGAGTGTTGATCTTAGCCGAAATAACGGTCCAGCAGGCCCTTGAGCGCCTTCCCATGCCGGGCCTCGTCGCGGGCCATCTCATGGACGGTGTCATGAATGGCGTCCAGCCCGTTCTTCTTGGCGCAGGTAGCCAGCTCCACCTTGCCCTCGGTGGCGCCGTACTCGCAGTCCACACGCCATGCCAGGTTCTTCTTGGTGGAGGCAGTCATGCTGGGCTCCAGCTCCTCGCCCAGCAGCTCCGCAAACTTTGCCGCGTGCTCGGCCTCCTCGTAAGCGGCCTTCTCCCAGTACAGGCCGATCTCGGGATAGCCCTCACGATGGGCAATGCGGGCCATGCACAGATACATACCAACCTCGGAGCACTCGCCGTTGAAGTTGGCCTTCAGCTGCTCCAGGATATACGCCTTGTCCTCATCGGACACAGCGGCGTTGGTCTTCACAGTTTTGGCATATACGCCGTACTCGTGCTCGGCGGCCAGGGTCATGTCGCCGCTCATCTCCTTGAACTTGTCAGCGCCAACGCCGCACAGGGGGCACTTGAAATCGGCGGGCAGGGACTCGCCCTCGTAAACGTAACCGCAGACAGTACATACAAACTTTTTCATGATTGTTACCTCCATATTTCATTTGAAAAATTCACGGGATATTCCCGTTATTGAAGCGTTTTCCGGCATCGGGGGCACAGCCCCGTCAGCCGCAGCGAGGTGCCGGTGATATGGCAGCCGGAATCGGTCTCTGCCTGATGGAGCACCGCCTGGGGAAGCTCCATCTGCGGCAGGTCCAGCACCGTGCCGCAGCCCTCGCAGATGAAGTGCGTGTGGGGCTCCACAATGGTGTCGAACCGCTCTTGGCCGTCGATGGTGCCCAGGGATTGGATCATTCCGGCGGCTTTTAATTGGCCGAGATTCCGGTATACCGTGGCCAAGCTCAGGTCTGGGAACTCCGGGCGCAGCTGATGATAGATCCAGTCCGCGCTGGGATGAGAGCGGGTGGCTCGGAGGCAGTCATAGATGGCCTGGCGTTTTTTGCTGAACCGCTGGCGCATGGCATCACCTCTCTTGCAAATGATAATCATTATTGATTATGGCTGCATTATAGCACGTCTGATACTGCTTGTAAAGAGGTCTGCAAAAAATTTTTTAAAAAATTAAACCGGGCTTCATGGGAGTGTTCCCAGAAAGCCCGGTTTTGCTTCATTTTGTCAGGAGATCACGCCATAGCGGACCTTTGCCTCCAGTACCCGCCGCACGCTCTGATCGATCTGATCCTCCGAGAGGGTGCCGCTGGTGATGGCGTTTTTCACGGCCTCTACCACGGCCGAGAGATTGGTGGGGCACAGCACCATGTCACATCCGGCGGAAAGGGCCTGGACTACTGCCTCGGCAGAGGTGTAGTGGTCCGCAATGGCGCCCATGCCCACGGAGTCAGTGATGATGATGCCGTCATAGCCCAGTTCCTCCCGCAGAAGGCCCGTGACGATCTCCTGGGACATGGAAGCGGGGGTGTCTTCATCCAGAGCGGACATGGTCATATGGCCCATCATGATCATGGGCACGCCGCTCTCGATGGCCGCCTGGAAGGGCAGAAAATCGCATTCCCGCAGTTCCTCCAACGTCCGGTCTGTGACGGCCAGGCCCTCGTGGGTGTCTCCGGAGGTGCTGCCGTGACCGGGGAAGTGCTTGGGACACGAGAGGATGCCCGCCTCCTCAAAGCCTGCGATCTCCATGGAGACCATGGTCGAGACCAGCTCCGGGTCCGAGCCGAAGCTCCGGACCGACACCACGGTGTTTTCGTCGTTGCTGAGCACGTCCGCCACCGGGGCAAAGTCCAGGTTAAAGCCCAGGTCCTTCAGCTGGGAGCCAAGGGTCAGGCCGATCTGATAGGCCGCCTCGGTGTCGCCGGCGTCGCCGTAGACCCGCATGTCCTCATATTCCGTGACGCCCAGAGGGGTGGCACGGCTGACGCTGCCGCCCTCTTCATCCACGCCCAGAAGCAGGCCCGGGACGGTGAGGGTAGCGGCCGTTTCCCGGATGGCCGAGAGCATAGCCGTGGCCTGATCCGCAGTTTCCAGATTGGCCCCAAAGAAGATCAGTCCGCCCACAGGATACTGCGCCAGGGCGTCCATCGCGTCGTTATTAAAGCCCGTGACCGTCTCCTGGCCGGTGAGGGCCTCCGGGGTCACCATGAGCAACTGGCAGATCTTCTCCTCCAAAGTCATGCGGGAGAGGATTTCCGCCGGGTCTGTGGAGGGGGACTGGGAGAGGACCTCCGGGCTTTCGGCAGAGGCTGCAACGGCTTCCGGCGTTTCCTGGGGCAGCGCCGTGACTGCCGCGGCAGGGGCCTGGGCAGGCAGTTCGTCCGGAAGCTCCTCCTGGGAGGCCTGTGCTGCCGCGCTCTTCTGGGTCAGCGCATCATAGCGGGCGGAAAAGAGCAGTGTGGACCCGGTGAAGGCCAGCGCCAGCACCAGGAGTACCATCAATATAGAAACCAAAATTCGTTTACCCATAGGGAAACCTCCTGCAAATGGGGTCATAGTCTTTGTTCTAGTATACCGCAACTTCAAAAAAAATGCTACCGTCCCCGCGAAAAAAGCAGAATTTTCCCGAAAAAACCGGCGCCAAATTTTAACGCACGGTTTTTTAACAAAATTCGCAGTTCTTTGACACAAACCGGGAAAACTATGCTATAATAGCTCCATATTATAAAAATAAGATAGCACAAGTGCGCCTGTATGTGCTATAATGAAACCTATCACCGGATTCTGCCGGTTTTTTACAAATATTACAGAAAGGAATGAGCACCATGTCTGATGCGTCCTCTGTCTATAAAATATGTCCCCAGTGCGGGCAGTCCGTTTCAGAAGCGGCAAAATTCTGCCCCAGCTGCGGCAGTCCTTTTTCCGAGGATAACCAGGAATTTGTAGCCTATGAGCGGTTCCCGACACCTCCCCAGGAGGAGGCGCCTGCCCCGGCAATAAATTTGGATGATACCGTGCGGTTTTCGCCGGTGGAGGCCCAGGGCTCGCCCCTGCAGTTTGGCGGCGTGCCCCAGCCCCCCGTGGATGGGGGCATGGATGCCTCCGGCGTGGCCTATTCCGGGCCTGACCGCAGCGGCAACAGCAATCTCGGTCAGCCCCGTCCCATGGGGGCGCCCGGCGGCAGTGTTATGGATGCGTTCCGGAAGACGGCGGAAGCCGGTGGCCGGACCATGGCCGACAGCGCCCGCCGCAGCGGAGAGGCGGCCGACGGCGGCGGTCTCGACGGCCCCCCGCCCATGGGCGGCAAGGCCGTGCCGGATGACGGCAACCGGAAAAAGGGCCTGGTGGTCACGGTCATTGCGGCGGTGATCCTGGTGGCGGTGATCACCGTGGGTGTGGTCATGGCTTTCCAGCTGGGCATCGTGGGCGGAAATGAGCCCCAGGATCCTATGACTCTGGCCCAGGAGGCCTATGATCAGAAGGACTTTGAGCAGGCCATTGCCCAGCTGGAGCAGATGATCGCGGACAACACCGCCACGGCGGAGACCTATACCCTCCTGGCCCAGGCCTATGAGGGCAAAGGGGATATGGAGGCAGCGGCCGCCGCTTATCTCAGTGGGGCCACCGCTCTGGATGACGCCACCCTGAAAAAGCATGCCCAGGATTCCTACCTGCGCCTTGCCCAGGAGGCCCAGACGGCGGGGAATAATGAGAAAGCCCGGGAATACTATAATCTCGTGGTGGAGAAGCTGGATCCCAGCAATGCTACCGCCATCGCGGGCCTGAGCAAGATCGGCAAGGAGACCCTCAGCGTCTCTCCCTCGCCCAGCCCCGTGGCCTCGCCAAATCCCAAGGTGCAGACCAGCCCGGGTATCACCCCGCCCACAACCAGTGCCAAGGTGAGCAGCAATGTGACCGAGGGCAACGAGATCGTGGTAACGCCGACGGCGACCCCGTCTCCCACGCCCACGCCCACTGCGACCCCCGCGCCGACAGCGACGCCGAAGCCCACTGCCACGCCTACCCCGAAGCCGACTCCAACGCCGACCCCGACCCCGTCTACCGAGTCCTTCAACGGCCATCGGTATGAGGTGGTCGTCAGCGACATGACCTGGTGGGGCTGCAAGGAGGCGGCGGAAGCTGCAGGTGGCCATCTGGTGAGCATTAACTCCCAGGAGGAGTTCAATAAATGCGCGTCCCTGGCGGCGGCCAACGGCCTGATCTTCGTGCGGATCAACGGCTATCAGGATGACAGCGGCAACTGGGGCTGGTGCAACGGCGATGCCTGGAGCTTTACCGCTTGGTATCCCGGCGAGCCCAGTGCGGATGTGGGAGAGGATTACCTGTGCATGTTTTCGGTGAGCGGCACCTGGTACTTCAACAACACCACGGACGATGTGTCGGAGTATTCCGGCCGCAAGGGCTATATCATCGAGTACGACAGCTGAGCCTGATTTTTTGAAGAAAAGATCCCCGTCGGAACTACGGTTCCGACGGGGATTTTTGTATATTTGTTTCAATCAGCTGAAGCTTTTGCGCCCGGGTGAGCTTTTTGATGGCGATCTCCCGTTTCAGCGCCGCGGATTTGTCCGGCTGCGGCTCCCGGTACACCAGGACCACCGGTGTCCGGCTCCTGGTGTATTTGGCGCCCTTTCCGCTGTTATGCGCGGCGAGACGCTTTTCCACATCCGGGGTGATCCCCGTGTAGAGGGTCCCGTCCCGGCAGCGGAGGATATAGACGTAGTACATATCAGATCTCCCGGGTCGCAGTCCCAAGCCATGCGTTTTCGTCCTCGGTCAGATAGGGGGCGAGGGCCTCCCGCACCTTTTTGTGATATCCGTTCAGCAGGGCTTTCTCTTCTGCGGTCAGGGCCTCGATTTCCACTGCGTCCAGATCAAAGGGACACATGGTCAGCACCTCAAAGCCCAGGAATGTGCCGTAGTCCCCAGTTTCCTGTTCCACGCACAGCAGGAGGTTTTCCAGCCGGATGCCGTATTTTCCCGGGAGATATAGCCCCGGCTCATCGGAGGTGATCATCCCCGGCTCCAGCTTGGCTGCCTTGCCGGTGGACTGGTAGCGGATATTCTGCGGCCCCTCGTGGACGGACAACAGATAGCCCACTCCGTGTCCCGTGCCGTGGTTGTAGTCCAGGCCCTCGTCCCACAGGGGCTTCCTGGCCAAAATGTCCAAGCTCAGCCCCGAGCAGCCCGCCCGGAACTTCGCCGCCGCCAGATGCAGATTGCCCCGGAGCACCAGGGTGTAGTGATGCCGCATCTCCGCCGTCAAGGGCCCCACCGCAAAGGTCCGTGTCACGTCTGTGGAGCCCTCCAGGTAGTGCCCGCCCGTGTCCGAAAGCAGCAGCCCCCGGGGCTCGATGGCGCAGTCGCTTTCCGCCGTGGCGGAATAGTGGATGATGGCCCCATGGGGCCCATAGCCGAAAATGGGGTCAAAGCTGGGTCCCAGATAGTGTTCCTGTTCCGCCCGGAATTCCTCCAGCTTTTTCGCGGCGGAGATTTCGGTGATTGGTTCTTTTCCTACATGCTCCCCCAGCCATTTCATAAACCGGGTCAGGGCCACGCCGTCCTTGATGTGGGCGTTCCGCATATTCTCCTGCTCGGCGGCGGTCTTTTTGGCCTTGGGGAGCTCCGTGAGATTGGGCTGCTCCAGCACCCGCACCCCCTGGGGGATGCTCCGGCGGATGGAAAAGCTCACCTTGCCGGGGTCCACCAGAACCGTCTGGCCTGGCAGAAGCGCCCGAATGTCGGCAAAAATATCCCCATAGGGCCGCAGCGCCACGCCATCGGCCTCCAGCGCCGCCCGGAGCGCCCCGTCAAATTTCGTTTCATCCGCATACAGGCCCACGCCCCGGCCATCCAGCATCAAATAGCCCAGC
>CABSAB010000079.1 GCA_902475515.1 uncultured Eubacteriales bacterium
ACCCAGCAAAGCCCGAGGCGGCCGCACCTTTATGGGTGCGGCCGCGTTTCATATTCTTTATACATCCACGTGTGACAGCAGCCATTCCTTGGCCGCTTCGATCCCCTCCGGGGTAATGGGAAAGGTCTCGGTCAGTTCCATTTCGCTGAGCTCATAGCATTTTTCGCCGTGCCAGAGCTCCCCCTGGAGGGTGTTTTCCTCTACGTTGGGGGTCAGCTTGAAGCGCATGCCGTGGAAGCTGCCCAGGAATGTATTGTCGTTTTGAAAGGTCGCGCAGTTGGGAACGTAGATCTCGTCCATGAAGGCTCCTCCTAAAGTACGATGTTCAGCCCCAGCAGTTTTGCAAGGTCTATGGCCTGCTGGGTGTTTACGGTCATGCCCCGGAGCTTGTCAAGGCTCCAGATGCTGCCGTCGATCTTGCAGGTGGACAGGTCAAACCCCGCCATGTCCGTGCCGGAAAAATTGCACTGGGTGAGGTCGCAGCCGTCCATTGTGGTCTTCTGACACTTACAGCCCGAGAAATACCCGCCGGAGAAGCTTCCGCCCTGAAAGCGGCAGGATCTCAGCGTACAGCCGGAGAGATTCAGATATCGGGCGCTGCAATCCTCAAACACAGCCCCGTTCAAAACGCAGCCGGAGAACGCCGTTCCCGTCAGCCGGCAGTCCCGGAAGGCGACGGCCTTCAGTCCGCCCTCATAGAACATGACCCCGGACAGGTCGCAGTGCTCGAAGACCACCTTCTGAAAGCCCGTGCCCTGAAACCGGCAGCCTGTCAGAACGCAGTGGGAAAAGGTACACTCCGCCACATCCACCGTTTCCAGCCGCATCTCCGGGGCATCCTCGTGGGAAAACGCGGCGTTTTTGATGTCCAGCTCCTCCTCCAGAGAGAAGGCAAGGGTTTTAAGCAGGTCCTGCATCGTCTAAGGCCTCCTGTAACAGCTTCCGAAATGCCGTGATAAACGCCTCATTCTGCTCCGCCGTGCGCTTGGCGGGACCCCGAAGCCGCCCGCCGCCCCGACGGATGCGGGTGGCCGCAGCCCGCTGGGCAAGAAGCCCATCGATGTTTTCCTCCGTATAGCGCATGCCGTTCTGGTCGATGACCCGGGCTTTTTTGGCAAGGCACATGGCTGCCAGACCGTAATCCTGGGTGATGACCAGATCTCCGGCCCCCAGCCGGGAGACAATGGCAAAATCCGCGCTGTCCGCACCCTTATCCACGGTGATGGTCTGGGCCCCCCGGCGGGAAAAGACATGGGAGGTGTCGCAGATCAAGAAGCTTTCCACATGCCGCTTCCCTGCGGCATTCAAAGCCTGATTGATGACAGGACATCCGTCGGCGTCGATATACAGCCGGAAGGGGGCGGATTTGACCTTCCGGGGCCGGGCGGCCTTTTCCACGGCCTTTTTGTACTGGGCCCGGTGGATGTCGTCCATGGCGTAGACCACCTTGCTCCCGCGCATGCTGTCGTCCCGATTCCGCTTGAAGCTCACCCGGATGAGATATTCCCCGTGCTCCGGGCATTTGCAGGTCCAGACCATCCGTCCGGACTCCGGATAGACCGGCTCCGTGGCCTCGGTCAGAACGCTGCAGTGGGGGCACTTGGTCTCTATGATCCGGGGATCGGCGATCATGTCTTCAAAGCTCTCAAAGCGGGTATAGTTGGCGTACCGCAGGCAGTCCAGGAAGGCCTGGTCTCCGTCGCCCTCGAAATATTTCAGATAGTCCGGGTACTCCTCGATGCCCCGGGGAATGTCGATGTGCTTGGCCACCTCGGCGGTGTAGACTGCGTCGTTGAGGCCGTCGTGATAGGTCTCGGTGACGTCCAGCTGGAAAAAATCCACCGCGTAGCTGAGACCCCGCACCAGGTTTCCGGGATCGTGCTGCTGATTAAACATGATCTGGAGATTGTAGCTCCGGTCGGTGATGGACGTATCCAACCCATAGAAAGCCATGTTCTGCCGCAGAATGGGGATGTCGTTGAACCCCCAGGTCAGCAAAATGGGGTTCTTGCCGCAAAAAGCCCGGAACTCCTCCATGGCCTCCTGAAAGCGCACACCATTTTTCACATCCTGCTTGGTAATGCCTGTGAGCTTGGAGATGCGGGGGGAGAGGACCTTGTACTGCTGCAGCCGGCAGGTGGCCTTAAAGCGCTTTCCGTCTTCCAGCCGCACCGCGCCGATCTGGATGATCTCAAAGGGCAGCGCTGTGCAGAGCTTGATGGCCAGAGGGGAGTCCGGGGACAGGGGCTGGTTCCACTCCATGTCCAGTACGATCATTGACAAATTGCTTCACTCTTTTCGATAGGATTCAGAAATTACCGGCCTTTTTTGGGTTTCCGCTTCGGTCCGCCGGCGGTCCTGGGACGGATCAGACAGGTCTTCTCATAGCCGATGAGGTCTGTCCGCCCGGCCCGTTCCAGAGCCTCGTGGACCAGGTCGTAATTCCTGGGGTTTTTGAATTGGATCAACGCCCGCTGCATGGCCTTTTCGTGGGGATTGGTGGCCACGTACACCGGCTCCATGGTCCGGGGATCTAGCCCCGTGTAGTACATCACCGTGGAAATGGTGGAGGGGGTGGGGTAGAAATCCGACACCTGCTCGGGATTCAGATGATGGGCATGGAGATATTCCGCCAATGCGATGGCCTCATTCAGCGTAGACCCCGGATGGGAGGACATGAGGTAGGGCACCACATACTGCTTCTTCCCAAGCTCCCGGTTCAGCTTCTCGTATTTTGCCAAAAACCGCTCATAGACGGCGTTTTTCGGTTTGCCCATCAGCCGCAGTACGCTGTCGCAGATATGCTCCGGCGCCACCTTCAGCTGTCCGGAAACGTGATATTCCACCAGCGCTCGAAAGAAGCTGTCGTTCTTGTCCTGGAGGAGATAGTCAAACCGAATGCCGCTGCGGATGAACACCCGCTTCACCCCGGGGAGGGCCCGGAGCTTCCGCAGAAGTGCCAGATAGTCGCTGTGGTCTGCAATCAGATTCTTACAGGGGGTGGGGAACAGGCATTGTTTGGTGGGACACGCCCCACTTTTCAGCTGCTTTTCGCAGGCGGGTTGCCGGAAGTTGGCCGTGGGACCGCCCACATCGTGGATGTAGCCCTTAAAGTCCGGGTCATGGGTCAAGGCCTCGGCCTCTCTCAAAATGGATTCATGGCTACGTGTCTGGATGATCCGCCCCTGATGGAAGGTCAGCGCGCAGAAGCTGCACCCGCCGAAGCAGCCCCGGCAGCTCTGGAGACTGAACTTGACTTCGCGGATGGCATCGATGCCCCCGTCCTTTTCGTACATGGGATGATAGGTGCGCATATACGGCAGGTCGTAGGTGTCGTCCATCTCCATCTGCGAAAGGGGCTCCTGGGGCGGATTCTGCACCACAAAGGTTTTTTCGTCGTAGGGCTCCGCCAGCACCTTTGCTGAGAATGGGTCCGTGTTCTGATACTGCGTATAAAAGCTTTCCGCATATTTCCGCTTGTCCGCCGTCAGCTCCGGGTAGGCGGGGAGCAGGGTATAGTCATAGACGTTTTCCAGAGAGGGGGCCTTGTAGACCGTGCCCCGGATGAAGGTAATGTCATGAACGTCCAGGCCGCTGTCCAGGGCCTCGGCGATCTCCACAATGCTTCGTTCTCCCATGCCGTACATCAAAAGGTCTGCCTGGGAGTCCAGCAGGATAGACCGCTTGAGTTTGTCCGACCAGTAGTCGTAGTGGGCAAGCCGCCGGAGGGACGCTTCGATGCCGCCAATGAGAATAGGGATGTGCCTGTAGCTCCTCCGAATGAGGTTGCAGTAGACCACTGTGGCGTAGTCCGGGCGAAGGCCCATCCTTCCGCCGGGGGAAAAGGCGTCGTAGCTTCTTTTCCGCTTGGCCACCGTGTAGTGGTTCACCATGGGGTCCATGTTGCCGCCCATGACCAAAAAGCCCAGCCGGGGTTCCCCCAAGACCCGGATGCTCTCCGGGTCCTTCCAGTCGGGTTGGGGGATGATGCCCACCTTAAACCCATGGGCCTCCAGAGTGCGGCTGATGATAGCATGGCCGAAGGTGGGATGGTCCACATAGGCGTCGCCGATGACGTATACAAAGTCGCACTGATCCCAGCCCCGGGCCGCCATATCCGCCCGGCTCACCGGCAGAAAGTCCGCCATGCCCATCCCTCCTGTCACTTGGATATTTCAATTATTCACTATACCAGATATGGGGGGAAAAGTCCAGAAAAAGGCGGTCAGATGGAACGCGCAAAAACATCGTGCATATTAGAAAGTATTTTGCTATAATGGGGCCGTATTTTATTTTATGGGAGAAATCGACATGGACATTCAGCTGCACTATGCGGAGCAAGGGCACGGCAAACCGATGCTCCTCCTGCACGGGAACGGAGAAGATGGGTCTTATTTTACCCATCAGATCGCGTACTTTTCCAAAAACCGCCGGGTGATCGTGCCGGACACGCGGGGGCACGGAAAATCGCCCCGGGGCAGCGCGCCCTTTACTATTCGGCAGTTTGCGGAGGATTTAAACAATTTTATGGAGCGCCTTGACATCAATAAAGCAGATATTCTCGGCTTTTCCGACGGGGGAAATATCGCACTGGCGTTTGCACTGAAATTCCCGGAAAAGGTAGACCGGCTGATCCTGAATGGGGCAAATCTCAATGCGAAGGGTGTAAAGGCCACGGTCCAAATTCCCATTGTGCTGGGTTATAAAATTGCATCGCTGTTTGCAAAGAAAAGCCCGGATGCTCGGGCCAATGCGGAGATGCTGGGGCTGATGGTGAACGAGCCGAATATCCCGGTGGAAGCACTGCGGACGGTCCGGGCCAAAACACTGGTGATCGCGGGAACCAAGGACATGATCAAGAAGTCCCACACCCGGCAAATATACCGGGAACTGCCGGATGCGGAGTTGGCGCTGATTCCGGGGAATCATTTTATTGCGGCCCGAAACCCGGAGGCATTCAATTGTGCGGTGGAGGCGTTTCTGAAAACGGAATAAAACACAGGCGGCGGAATCCTCCGTCGCCTGTGTGTTGTCTCTTATCTGCCATCCCCAAAGAAGAACACGGCCAGCATCCCCGGCCCCACATGGGCGCCGGTCAGCGGCTCGTGCATGGAGAGGATCAATTCCTTCGGCTCCGCCACTGCCCGGAGCTGCTCGGCCAGCTTTTTGGCCTCCTCCAGGCAGTCTCCATGGGAGATGGCCACCCGCTGGGCGCCGGCATCTCGTACCTTCTTTGCATAGACCTCCGTCAGCTCCGCAATGGCCCGCTTCCGCCCGCGGATCTTGCCGCAGACCACGATCTTGCCATCCTCATCGCCCCGGAGCATGGGCTTGATCTGGAGCATGGTGCCGATGGCCGCCGTGACGCCGGAGACCCGGCCCGTGCGTTTTAAGAACATTAAATTGTCCACGGTAAAGTATTCGCACAGGTTCAGCCGGTCCTCATTCAGTTTGGAAGCGGCCCGGTCAATGTCCAGCCCTTCTGCCCGGTAGTCTGCCGCCCGGCAGGCAAGGATGCCCGTACCGAGCCCCGCGCCCATGGAGTCCACCACCCGCACCCGGCGGGCCGGGAATTCCTCCATCAGCTGCTCCGCCGCCACCAGGGCAGATTGCACCGTGCCGCTGATGCCGGAGGAGATGCCCACGTACATCACGTCCTGCCCGGATTCCACCGTGGGCTTAAAGGTGTCGTAAAATTCGCCGCTGCTGATGAGGGAGGTCTTGACCACGGCCCCCTGGCGCAGCTGTTCGTAATAGTGGTGTCCGTCAAACCCGTCGGGGTATTCGGGGCAGATGTGAAGCTCCCCGCTGAGCTCGTAGGAAAAGGGGATCACACGGATGGAAAGCTCCTGAAGCTTTCTGGCGGGCAGGTTGCTGCCGGAATCGACAAAAAGGGTATAGCTCATGACAAAACTCCCGAGATGTAATATTTGATATTATATTACATCGGTTTTGTTCGTTCGTCAAGGGGCGATTTGTATACAATTTGTTAAATCACGGAAACTCCTTGGGTTTGTCGTGCCAGCTCCTGCCGTAGCAGGTGTAGCCCTCGGGGGCCGGCAGCATGGGCAGGTCCGTCCCAAACGCCTCGTTCAGGAGGATGCGCCAGGTGTTGATGCCGGTTTCCCCCTCGATAGAAAAGGGCTGACCTTTGTAATAGACGCAGTTCAGGCTGTTTTGCATATACGGAGTCTCCAGCAGGGGGTCGTAATCCGGTTCCCCGTAATACAGCAGCATCTGTCCCGGGTACCGGGTGCCGTGATCCGACTGAAGCACGATCAGGCTCTCGGGATCGTGAACGAGAATGTTTGTAATGGCCGTCTCCAGCACCGAGTTGAGATAGGAAAGCTGATCCAGATAGTAGTGCTGGTCCTTGATGTTCTGCCCGCCGTCCACGGGGTTGCCGCTTGCGTCGAAAACAAAGGGATAGTGCGGGCACTGCACATAGGAGACCGTCAGCGTGGGCGTGTCTTCCAGGTTGGCATAGCACTGCTCCATGGCGGAAAAGATGCCGCGCAGATGCTCCCCGTGACTGCGGAAATCCGGCAGGCCCAGGGGCTCCCGCAGTACGTTCCGAATATGGGGCACCATGGAAAGAACGCTGTTTTGGAAGATAAAATCCGTGATCCGGTCCGGAAACTGCGGCTCCTGCTGTTCCGGCTGTTCTGGGACTACGGCT
>CABSAB010000080.1 GCA_902475515.1 uncultured Eubacteriales bacterium
GAAACCGCCAAGACCATAACGCTGTCCCGCATCGTCAGCGTCTCTCCCCAAATGATGGGCCGTTTCAGCCGGACCCAAATGCGCAGGACCATCCAGTAGCAATTGTACTTTTCCAGCATATCGTCCCGGCTGGTACCTACTATCTGCGAATGATCTGTAATAGCCCGCTGGAGATAAACAAACAGGGCAGACGGGCGGCATTCATACGATGCGTCCGTATCAGTGGAAGAAATCGGGAAGCGATCACGATAGCTGCTTTTGCTTATGGACATGCTTGAGACCTCTTTTACGTTTATTTGCAATTAGTATAGCAGATTGCTGCGCAAATATAAATGAGGCAAATGCACAAAAAACTCGCCGGGAATCGCGGAATGTTATTCATCTTCGTGGAGACGTGGGAAAATCCGGGGGATATACGCCGGGAACGCTTTATTTTTCCATTTGGCTGTGGTAAACTAACCGGGAAGAATCGAAATGAGGGATGAACATGGCAAAAACACTGGTATTGGCAGAAAAGCCCTCCGTGGGCCGGGAGATCGCCCGGGTGCTGGGCTGCAGCAAGGGTGGAAATGGCTATTTGGAAGGTGGGAACTATATCGTCACCTGGGCCTTGGGCCATCTTGTGACTCTGGCTGATCCGGATGTATATGATAAGAAGTACGAAAAGTGGGATATGCAGGACCTGCCCATGCTGCCTCAAAATATGAAATTGGTAGTGATCCCCGAATCCCGTAAGCAGTTCCAGACTGTCTCCGGCTTGATGAAGCGGGGAGATGTTTCAGAGCTGGTCATTGCCACAGACGCCGGGCGGGAAGGGGAGCTGGTGGCCCGCTGGATCATGATCAAAGCCGGATGGAAAGGGCCTGCCAAACGTCTTTGGATCTCCTCCCAGACAGATAAAGCCATCCGGGATGGCTTTGCAAATCTGCAGCCCGCAGGGAACTACGACAAGCTCTTTCAGTCCGCCCAGGCACGAAGTGAGGCAGATTGGCTGGTGGGGCTGAACGTTACCCGAGCCTTGACCTGTAAATATAACGCGCAGCTCTCCGCCGGACGGGTACAGACGCCAACACTTTCTTTGATCGTCCGCCGGGAGGAGGAAATTCGAAAATTCACCCCCAGGGAATTCTGGGGGATCACTGCCAGGCTGTCCGGTTTTACAGCTACTTGGCGGGAGGGCGGAAAAAATGCCAGCACCTTCGACCGGGATAAGGCGGAGACGATCCTGCAAAAGATCTCCGGGAAGCAGGCCATACTGACCAAGGTGGAGAAGAACCGTAAATTTGTGCCGCCCCCGGCAGCGTATGACCTCACAGAGCTTCAGCGGGACGCCAATAAGAAATATGCCTATTCCGCCAAAGAGACCCTGTCCTTAATGCAGTCCCTTTATGAGCGGCATAAGCTTTTAACCTATCCCCGGACAGATTCGCGGTATATTTCCGATGATGTGGTCGCCACGCTGCCGGATCGGCTTCGCAGCTGCATGGTGGATGAATATAAGGCTCTGGCGCAGACCGTATATCGGAATAAACCGCTGCAGACCAAATATTTGGTCAATAACGCAAAGGTTACGGACCACCACGCCATTATTCCTACGGAGCAGCAGCCGGAGCTCTATCAGCTGTCTGGCCCGGAGAAAAATATTTATGACCTGGTGGTGCGGCGGTTTCTGGCCGTATTGCTGCCACCTACGGAATACGAGGAGATCAAGCTCACCATGACCATCGGCGGCGAGATCTTTACCGCCCGGGGCAAACGAATTCTGGAGCAGGGCTGGCGGGCGGCCTATGACCGGAGCTTTTCGCTGGAGGAAGAGGAGGGCGACGAGGCGGACCAGTCTCTGCCGGAGCTCGTGCAGGGGCAAAAGCTTGCCGTAGAATCCATCTCCCTGAAACCAGGGAAGACATCGCCGCCGGCAAGATATACCGAGGCCACACTGCTTTCCGCTATGGAACATCCATCCGGACTGGTTGGGGATAAAGCACTGTCCAAGATTCTAGAGGAGACCTCCGGACTCGGCACCCCGGCCACCCGGGCGGATATTATCGAAAAACTGTTTTCCACCTTTTATGTGGAGCGCCGGGGCAAGGAACTGGTGCCCACCTCAAAAGGCATCCAGCTCATCGGCCTGGTTCCGGAGGAGCTTCGCTCGGCGGAGATGACCGCCAAATGGGAAGACCAGCTTTCCGCCATTGCCAAGGGCAAGGCCAGTGACCGCGAATTCGTGGCAGATATGCGGAAATACGCCACAGCGCTTGTAACACAGGTAAAGGCCAGTGATCAGACCTACCGTCATGACAACCAGACCCGCACCCCTTGCCCGGACTGCGGCAAAAATCTGCTGCGGGTTAAAGGCAAGCGCGGGGAGATGCTGGTCTGCCCGGATCGGGAGTGCGGCTACCGCAGGAGCCTGACCCAGACCACCAACGCCCGCTGTCCCAACTGCCATAAGAAGATGGAACTGCGCGGGGAAGGGGAAAAGCAGATGTTCGCCTGCGTCTGCGGCTACCGGGAAAAGCTGTCGGAGTTCAAAAAACGAAGAGCCTCTGCAGGTGCCAACAAACGTGATGTACAGAAATATCTTTCAAAACAGGAGACCGGCGGCGGAAGCAGCGCCATGGCAGATGCTTTGGCCAAATGGAAAGCTGCCCAGGAGGGAAAGGAGTAATTGGCATGAAACTTATCTCATGGAATGTGAACGGGCTGCGCGCCTGCCTGGGGAAGGGGTTCCTGGACTTCTTTCAGATGGCGGACGCCGATGTGTTCTGCCTGCAGGAGACAAAGCTTCAAGCCGGACAGGTGGAACTGGATCTGCCGGAATATCACCAATATTGGAATTACGCTGAAAAGAAGGGGTATTCCGGCACAGCGATCTTCACGAAAGCAGAGCCGCTTGCTGTGACCTACGGCGTAGGCGTTCCGGCGCTCGATACAGAGGGACGGCTGATCACACTGGAGTTTCCGGCGTACTATGTAGTGACCTGTTATACGCCTAATTCCCAGGAGGGACTGAAACGCATTGATCACCGGATGCAGTGGGAAGATGCCTTCCGAAACCATTTGATGACCCTGGATGCAAAGAAACCTGTGATGGTCTGTGGGGATCTCAATGTCGCCCATCAAGAGATCGATCTGAAGAATCCCGGGCCAAATCGGGGAAATGCAGGCTTTTCCGATCAGGAACGGGAGAAGTTTTCTACGCTTTTGGATAGTGGCTTTACGGATTCCTTTCGCTTTTGCCATCCGGACACGTTGGGGGCATACAGCTGGTGGAGCTACCGCTTTAATGCCCGGAAAAATAACGCGGGATGGCGCATCGACTATTGGCTGGTCTCTGACCGGCTGGCGCCGCAAATTCAAGATGCAGCCATCGACAGTGATGTTTTTGGCTCGGACCATTGCCCTGTTCAGTTGGTGCTTGCAGAGTAATTGTGCACTTTGCATAAAAATCTGTGCATTTTCGCGGGAATTTACTTCATCACGCTACAGTGTTTTCTGCTAAAAGCAGTTGACAATTTGGAATCCGGATGTATAATTTAGGTGTATACTGTATAAAAGTGTCCGCATCGAATATGCGGAACGTATGGAGGTTTTCAGAATGAAAAATTTGAAAAAACTGCTGGCACTGCTGACAGTCGTCGCACTGCTTGCTGCTATGACCGCCTGCGGCGACAGCACCGCTTCCGCAGATACTGCGGCTTCCGCTTCTGAGGCGGCTGCCCAGTCTGCCGCCGAGCCTGCAAATGAGGCTCCTGCAGCGGATGAGACTGCTTCCGGCAACAGCTACAATGTCGGTATTTGCCAGCTGGTTCAGCACGACGCGCTGGATGCGGCTACCCAGGGCTTCAAGGATGCCCTGACCGAGAAGCTGGGCGACAAGGTTTCCTTTGACGAGCAGAACGCCTCCGGCGACTCTGCCAACTGCGCTACCATTATCAACGGATTTGTTTCCAGCAATGTGGACCTGATCCTGGCCAATGCCACTGCACCTTTGCAGGCGGCAGCTGCGGCCACCTCGGAGATTCCCGTGCTGGGCACTTCTGTGACTGACTACGCCACCGCGCTGGAGATCGATAACTGGACCGGCACCGTGGGCACCAACGTCTCCGGTACCTCTGACCTGGCGCCTCTGGAGCAGCAGGCTGCGATGATCAAGGAGCTGTTCCCCGATGCCAAGAAAGTCGGCCTGCTGTACTGCTCCGCAGAGCCCAACTCCGTGTATCAGTGCGATGTGATGGAGGAGGCTCTGAAGGCGGACGGCTATGAGGTCACCCGCTACACCTTCACCGATACCAACGATGTTACGCCTGTCACTGAGTCCGCCTGCGCGGAGTCTGATGTGATCTACATTCCCACCGATAACACCGCTGCCTCCAATACCGAGGCCATTGCTAATGTGGTGCTGCCCGCTAAGGTCCCTGTTGTGGCCGGCGAGGAAGGCATCTGCAGCGGCTGCGGCGTTGCGACCCTGTCCATCAGCTACTATGACATCGGCTACAAGTCCGGTGAGATGGCCTACGATATCCTGGTAAATGGCGCTGATATTAAGACCATGCCTGTGGAGTTTGCCCCCGAAGTTACGAAGAAGTACAATGCGGCCAACTGCGAAGCCCTGGAGCTGACCATGCCCGAGGACTATGTGGCGATTGAAGGCTAAAAAATGACGAAAGCAGAGGAAAAAGGGGCTTCCTTTTTCCTCTGCTTTTTGTTATACTATAAAAGTCTATGCGCTAATTTGAGCGCATGGTGTGAACTATCATATTGGGGGAATTCCTATGGAATTTATTGCTGCCCTATTGAAATCCATGCCCGGCGCCGTTGCCCAGGGCATGATCTGGGGCATTATGGCCATTGGCGTTTACATCACCTACCGCATTTTGGATGTGGCGGACCTGACCGTAGATGGCTCACTGGCTACAGGCGGCGCGGTTTGCGTACTGCTGACGCTGAACGGGGTCAACATCTGGCTGGCAATTCTGATTGCGGTCCTTGCGGGCATGCTGGCGGGACTATTGACCGGTGTGTTTCATACGGTATGCGGCATTCCGGCTATCCTGGCGGGCATTTTAACGCAGCTGGCGCTATACTCGGTAAACCTTCGCATCATGGGCTGGGGGACCGGAGGCGGCAAGGCGAATCTACCAATCAGCGTGGACAAATACAACCTTGTGGTGTCCTCCCGTTTTGTGCGGGAAACAGGCCTGAATAATCCGATCCTTGTATTGGTGATCTTCTGCGTGGTACTGATTGGGGTGCTGTATTGGTTTTTTGGCACAGAGATCGGATGCTCCCTGCGGGCTACTGGTTCCAACCAGAATATGTCCCGGGCGCAGGGCATCAATACCAACGTGACCAAGGTCATGGGATTGATGATCTCTAACGGTATGGTTGCGCTGGCAGGTGCACTTCTAAGCCAGTATCAGGGCTTTGCAGATATCAATATGGGCCGCGGCGCGATCGTGATCGGCCTTGCGGCGGTGATTATCGGAGAGGTGATCTTTGATAAGATCTTCCATAACTTTGCACTGAAGCTGCTGGCATCCATCTGCGGTGCGATCATCTATTATGTGGTCATCCAGGTCGTTCTGCGGCTGGGCCTCTCCACCGACGATCTGAAGCTGCTGACAGCTTTTGTGGTGGCTGTATTCCTGGCTGTTCCCTATTGGAAGGGAAAATACTTCCGCAAGTCCAAGAAGGGAGGTGCCGGCAATGCTTAAGATCGAAAATATTCGCAAGATCTTTAACCCCGGCACGGTCAATGAAAAAGTTGCCCTGAATAGGCTGAACCTGCACTTGAAAGACGGCGATTTCTGCACCGTCATTGGCGGCAACGGTGCCGGAAAATCCACCATGCTCAATGCGGTTGCCGGTGTATTCCCGGTGGATGAGGGAACCATCACCATCGATGGTGTGGATGTGACCAAGCTCTCGGAGCATAAGCGCGCCAAGTATATTGGCCGGGTGTTCCAGGACCCCATGACTGGCACTGCGGCTACCATGCAGATTGAGGAAAATCTGGCTTTGGCCATGCGCCGGGGGAAATCCCGCACCCTCCGGGTTGGTATCACCAAGGCCGAGCGGGAACAGTATAAAGAACTGCTGAAAATTCTGGACCTGGGTCTTGAGGACCGCCTGACCAGCCGTGTGGGTCTGCTCTCGGGCGGCCAACGGCAGGCTCTGACGCTGCTGATGGCAAGCTTGGTTCGACCCAAACTGCTTCTGCTGGACGAGCACACGGCAGCCCTTGACCCTAAGACGGCGGCCAAGGTGCTGGAAGCCACGGAGAAGATCGTCACACGGGACCACCTGACCACCCTGATGATCACCCACAACATGAAGGATGCCATTGCCCACGGCAACCGGCTCATCATGATGAAGGACGGTCAGATCATTCTGGACATCGAAGGGGAGGAGAAGCAGAAGCTTACTGTGGAAAACCTCCTGGAGAAGTTTAACTCGGCCTCCGGCGGCGAGGATTTCACCAATGACCGTATGATCTTGGGATAACGTAAATGGAGAGTGCCCTCCCAGATTGGGAGGGCACTCTTATAGCTGTGAGACCAATATTTCTAAGTCAGTTAAGTTGTTTGCGTGGAGCAGCTGCGGCGCCGGCTGTAGACCAGG
>CABSAB010000081.1 GCA_902475515.1 uncultured Eubacteriales bacterium
GACCGGATGGATTTCCCCGACGCTCCCTACACCGAGGATATCGAGATCTACCCCATCCACATGGAAAAGGAGGCCCTGCTGGCCGGGATGGAGGAGCGCCGGGCGGCCATGGTCCGTAACAGCGATGCAGACGGCGTCCCTGAGGACCGCCTGATCTCGTACCTCTCCGGCATAGTCCTCTTTGACCAAACCATGGAGGAGCTGGGCGAGGACTACGGTGACTTCAGCGGCGGCACCATAAAACGCACCTACGACCCGGAGACCAGGACCCTGTCGATCCTGTGCTATACACAATCCAGTGGTTCCCTGGTGAATCTGCCCTACACCCTGGTCATTGAGCACCTGTACCTGGAGCATATGGCGGACTTCTTCTCCCCGGACAATCTCCTGGGCAACGCCGGAACAGACCTGCTCTCCAACCCCCTGGTGCTCCATTTCACCGCCGATTTCACCCCCCAGACCCAGCTCTATGACCTCCTCCAGGACGGTACCTCCATCGGCACCGTGGAGCTCACCCCGGTGTCGGCCTACCTGACCATCCCCCTGGAGCCGGACGATACCGTATACAGCTCCCTAGAGCAGGCCGCCCTGGCCCCCAACCGCCAGGACTACCTGAAAGGCACCCCAAAATTCACCGCCCGTATGCGAGATGGCCGGGAGATCACCTTCAACAATCGAACCGGCGGCATAGGCAACACCCAAACCGCCTTCTCCATTGCCACGGATATCATTGACCTGAGCCAGGTAGATGAGCTACTCCTGGAGGGCTTCACCCTGCGCCCCCAAGAATAATCACAAACCATGCAAAAACGGCGCCGCTTTCGCGGCGCCGTTTTTCTGTATTCTTACAGCCGGTACTTGGGCTGTGCCTGATAGGTTGTGTGGAGAATGTGGTGGGCCTTCTCGCCGCCCCACTCGCCAAGATAGTTTGCATAGACCTCCTGGACAATGGGGTTCAAATGGCTCTTCCGCAGCTCCTTGCCGGCGTCCTCGTCGTAGAGGGCCTTGGCCCGGAGGGCACGGTAGTCCACAAAGTTCTTCACATTGGCCGGCACATAGGGCTGGCGCGGCGTGATGGAGGCGCCATTTGAACCCCATTGTCCAGGAGGTGGGCTGGCCGCCGCCGTTGATGCAGCCGCCGGGGCAGCACATGACCTCAATGAAGTCATATTCCTTCTCCCCATTGCGGACCGCTTCCAGCAGCTTCCCGGCGTTCTTGGTACCGGAGACCACCGCCACACGGACCGTCTGGCCGGGCAGCTCGTAGGTAGCTTCCTTCACGCTCTCCAGGCCACGCACATCGTGGAACTCCAGCGGTGCGTTCTCGTCGCCCATGAGGATGGCGGAAACGGTACGCAGGGCCGCCTCCATCACGCCGCCGGACGCGCCGAAAATGTCGCCCGCGCCGGAGGCAATGCCAAAGATGGGATCAAACTTCTCGTCAGGCAGGTTCACAAAGTCCAGTCCGGCCCGCTTGATCATCTCGCCCAGTTCCCGGGTGGTGATGCTCACGTCAATGTCCTTGAGGCCCTTGGCCGCTTCCATGTCAGGCCGCTTGATCTCGTACTTCTTGGCGGTACAGGGCATGACGGAAACCACCACCATGTCCTTAGGATCGATGCCCATCTTCTCGGCGTAGTAGGTCTTCATCAGGCCGCCGAACATCCCCTGGGGGGACTTGCAGGAGGACAGGTTGGGCAGGAAATCGGGATAGTACTGCTCCGCGTACCGGATCCAGCCGGGGGAGCAGGAGGGGGCCCTCACCGAGAAGCTCATTGCCCTCCTCGATAATGGTGAAGTCCGCCGCGGTGTCCACATCGAACACCCCGTCGAAGCCCAGCCGCCGCATAGCGGCAACCATCTTGCCCTCCACGTTGGTGCCGATGGGCATGCCGAAGCACTCGCCCAGGCCCGCACGGACGGACGGTGCCGTGGCAATGACCACATGCTTGTCCGGATCGTTCAGGGCCTCCCACACCTTGCCGGTGTCGTCCCGCTCGGTGAGGGCCCCGGTGGGGCAGTTCACGATGCACTGGCCGCAGGAGATGCAGGCCGTCTCGTTAAGCCCCCGGCCAAAGGGACTGCCAATCTCGGTGTTGAATCCGCGCTCGTTGCAGCCGATGACGCCCACGCCCTGATTTTCACAGGCGGCCACGCAGCGGCGGCACAAAATGCACTTGGAGTTATCCCGCACCAGATGCAGGGCGGAATCCTCGATCTGGGGCTTCATGTCGGGGGTCTGGAACCGCACCTGGTCGATGCCGAACTCCTTGGCCAGGTCCTGAAGCTCACAGGTGCCGCTTCTGCGGCAGGTGAGACATTCCATCCGGTGGTTAGAAAGCAGCAGCTCCAGGGTCATTTTCCGGGCGTCCCGGACCTTCTGGGTGTTGGTCTGGACCTCCATGCCCTCGCTGACGGGATATACGCACGAAGCCACCAGTCCCTTTGCCCCTGTGGCCTCCACCATGCAGATCCGGCAGGCGCCGATCTCATTGAGGTCCTTCAGGTAGCACAGCGAGGGGATCTTGACCCCCGCCAGGTTCGCGGCCTGAATAATGGTAGAGCCGGCGGGGGCCTCCACTTCGATGCCGTTGATCTTTAATTTCACTGTATCCATCTTATCTCGGCCTCCTTAACCCTTGGAAATTGCGCCAAACTTGCACTTCTCCATGCAGCTGCCGCACTTGATACACTTGGATGTGTCGATCTTGAAGGGAGAGCGGATCTCGCCGGAAATGGCGTCTGCGGGGCAGACGCGGGAACAGGCGGAGCAGCCCTTACACTTGGCAGGATCGATGCTGTAATTCAGCAGTGCCTTGCAGGAACCTGCGGGGCAGCGCTTCTCCACCACATGGGCGATGTACTCCTCCCGGAAGTTCTTCATGGTGGAAAGGATCGGATTGGGCGCGGTCTGGCCCAGGGAGCACAGGGCGTTGCCCTTGATGTGGGCCGCCAGCTCCTCCAGCGTGTCCAGGTCCTCCATGGTGCCCTGGCCGTTGGTGATCCGCTCCAGAATATCATACATCCGCTTGGTGCCGATTCGGCAGGGAGAACATTTGCCGCAGCTCTCGTCCATGGTGAACTGCAGGAAGAACTTCGCAATATCCACCATGCAGTCGTCCTCGTCCAGCACGATCATACCGCCAGATCCCATCATAGCGCCGATGCGGGTCAGGTTCTCGTAGTCGATGGGCACGTCGATCTGGCTTGCGGGAATGCAGGCGCCCGAGGGGCCGCCGGTCTGAACGGCCTTAAACTTCTTGCCGTTCGGCACGCCGCCGCCGATCTCCTCAATGATCTTCCGCAGGGGCGTACCCATGGGAATCTCCACAAGGCCCGTGTTGTTGATCTTGCCGCCCAGGGCAAAGACCTTGGTGCCCTTGCTGCCCTCGGTGCCCAGAGCTGCATAGGCCTCGGCGCCGTGGTTGATGATCCAGCAGACGTTGGCATAGGTCTCCACGTTGTTGAGGATGGTGGGCTTGCCGAACAGGCCCTTCACCGCCGGATACGGCGGACGGGACCGGGGCTCGCCGCGCTTGCCCTCGATGGACACCATCAGTGCCGTCTCCTCGCCGCACACGAATGCGCCGGAGCCCAGACGGATGCCGATGTCAAAGCTGAAGTCCGTACCAAAGATGTTCTTGCCCAGGAAGCCGTAATCGTAGGCCTGCTTCAGGGCCGTCTCCAGCCGCTGCACGGCGATGGGATATTCCGCGCGGACATAGATGTAGCCCTCCGGCGCGCCGATGGCGTAGCCCGCGATGGCCATGGCCTCCAGCACGCTGTGGGGATCGCCCTCCAGAACGGAGCGGTCCATGAACGCGCCCGGGTCGCCCTCGTCGGCGTTGCAGCAGGCGTATTTGATGGGGCCGGGGGAGTTGGCGGCAAACTGCCACTTCATGCCCGTGGGGAAGCCCGCGCCGCCGCGGCCCTTGAGGCCGGACGCCTTGATCTCGTCAATGACCTGCTGCGGGGTCATCTGGGTCAAAACCTTTGCCAGGGCGGCATAGCCGTCATAGGCGATGTACTCGTCAATATCCTCGGGATTGATGACGCCGCAGTTCCGCAGGGCGATCCGGACCTGATCCTTGTAGAAGGGGGTCTCGGTGAGGCTGGTGGTCTTGCCGGTCTCGTCGGTCTCCTTGTAGATCAGGCGGTCCACCGCCCGGCCCTTGAGGATGTGCTCCTCCACGATCTCCTGAACGTCCTCCGCGGACACATGGCTGTAGTACACACCCTCGGGGTATACCACCACGTTCGGTCCCTTGGCGCAAAGGCCCAGGCAGCCGGTCTTGACCACGCGGACTTCCTTATCCAGATTGTGCTTTTTCAGCTGATTTTCAAATTCGTCCATGATGCCCGCGGCGCCGGCGGAGGCACAGCCGGTGCCGGTACAGACAAGGATATGGGCTCTGATAAAATCCATAGTAACGCTCCTCCTTATTCTGCCGCGCCGATGGTGTACTCGGTCACCACCTGCTTGTTGACGATGTGCTGCGCCACGATGGTGGGCACCTTGTCGGCAGTCATTTTCACGTATGTGACCTTCTCCTGTCCGGGCACATACACTTCAACGATAGGCTCCAGCCGGCAAACGCCGATGCAGCCGGTCTGGGTCACCTGCACATTCTCCAGGCCCCGCTTGTTGATCTCTTCCACAAATCCGCTGAGCACCGGCCGTGCGCCGGCGGCGATGCCGCAGGTGGCCATGCCGACCACCACACGGATGGTCTCGGAATCGTCCTTCCGAAGATTCATCTTGCTTTGCATGCTTTCGCGCAGTGCCTTCAGCTCTTCGAGTGATTTCATTGCTTCACGCTTCCCTTCTTAAAGTGGATTCATTTTCTGTGAGAAAATCGGCGAGCCAGCCAAGCACCTCCGGCTCCGCCAGGGAAATATCTCCCATGATCTCCCGGACCTCCCGGGTGTCCAGCGTATATGCTTCCTCCCCCACCGTGTGGGTAAAGCGAAAGTCGATGTCCGGACTGCCCTGGATCAATGTAACGGCCGAGGAGGTCAGGTCCCCCAGCGGCGGCATATCGATGTTTTTCTGATCGAACCAGGCCGTCAGCGTGGTGCCCACGCCCACCTCCGATTCAATGGTCAGATCGCCGCCCGCCATCCGCGCCTCCATCTGGAGCAGCGGAATACCCAGTCCCACCTTGCGGGTGGTTCTGGTGGTGGTAAATGGGTCTGTGACCCGTGCCACAAACTCCGGGGTCATGCCGCAGCCGTCGTCCTTCACCAAAATGGTCAGGCGGTCATCGCGCTCCGTCACGGAGATCTCCACCAACGAGGCCCCGGCAGTCACCGAGTTTTTGGCAATGTCCAGAATATTGAGGCTGAGTTCTTTCATTACTGATATTTCGCCAGAACGTCATCCACCTGATCGGGGGTCATGCGTCCATAGACGTCGTCGTTGACCATCATCACCGGGGCCAGGCCGCAGGCGCCCACGCAGCGGTTTGCGTCCACAGAGTACTTGCCGTCGGGGGAGATGGAGCCAACAGGGCAGCCAAGCCGCGCCACGATCTTGTCGAGCACTGCCTGAGAGCCTTTGACGTAGCAGGCCGTGCCAAGACATACGGTGATCTTGTACTGGCCCTTGGGATTCAGGTTATACAGGGAGTAGAAGGTGCTGATGCCGTAGACCTCCTCCAGGGGAATGCCCAGGCCCTCGGCGATCATGATCTGTACCTCCTCCGGAAGATACCCAAAGATCTCCTGAGCCTGCTGCATCACGGGCATGGTGCCGCCAGGCACATCCTTGTACTGCTCGATCACAGCTTTCAGCTTTGCCTCCTGCTCCGGCGTACCGGAATAGGGAACGACGGTTTTTGTGTTTGGCATAAAAGATTTCCTCCTTTTCGGGCGCGGGGCCCGCGGTGTACCAGTTGCGGACTCCCGGCCGGTTGCGCTGGAAGTCCACGTTCATTATAGCGTAAAATCCGTTTCTTGAGAATCCCCAAAATGCGATATAAAAGTGTCAATTCCTGCAAAAAACTCCGAAGGTTGTGAAGTCTGATACATTTTTCACAACCTCCGGAGAATGTTTCCTGATTCTGTTTCATTTGAGACACTTATTTTTCTCCTGCCCTGATCCTGAACAAAATTTCGTGATTTTATATAATTTTTCCATCAAATCGAACCGTTTTTTCTACGCGTTTTCCGGCGCTTCCATTGGCCCCACAGGGAAAAGGGCAAATTCAGCAGCACCAGCACTGCCGCCGCCAGAAGGCCAAAGCCCAGAAGATACCCGCCGGGGCACCGGGCGCAGAGCTCCAGCGGCGTCCCCGCCACAGGGTAGCGCAGAAACATGAAATTCGTCCCCAGCAGCAGGTCCAGCCCATAAACGGGCACTGCCGCCGCCAGCAAAAAAGCCATGGGCTTCCATACCTTCGATACCCCCGGGCGCACCATGCCGGAGCACACCGCAATCAAGGGCACCGCCACCAGCAGGGCATGGTACACAAAGCTGTGCAGCGACTGAAAATGCCACAGGGGCATCCGGGACCAATCGGGAAACAGCAGCGCCGCCACGCCGCCGGACAAGCACAGGCTGTATAGGCACTGTCCCGCCCCATCCCACGCCGGGCGGTAGGCCCAGAACAGGCAGATAAACAT
>CABSAB010000082.1 GCA_902475515.1 uncultured Eubacteriales bacterium
GGAGGAGAGCGAGCCCGTGGAGATCGCAGAGGACCCGGAATGGTATCTGCGGCTGGTGAACCGGGACCATCCCATCCCGGAGGAATACGAGATGGAGCTCTGGGAGGTCCCCGGCGGACAGCTGGTGGACGCCAGAATCTATGAGCCTCTGATGACCATGCTGGCAGACGCCGAGGCCCTGGAGCTGGGGCCCATTGTGGTGGCGGGCTACCGCACTTGGGAGAAGCAGCAGAGCATCATGGAGGAGCGGGTGTCGGGCTATATTGCCCAAGGCTACTCGGAGGAGGAAGCCCGAACTCGGGCGGAGCAATGGGTCTCTGTGCCCGGATGCAGCGAGCACCAGCTGGGACTGGCGGTGGATATCAACGGCGATGTCTACGACATCTATCCCTGGCTCCAGGAGAACAGCTGGAGGTACGGCTTTATTCAGCGCTATCCCGCAGACAAAGAGGAGATCACCGGCTGCCGGGAGGAGGAATGGCACTACCGCTATGTGGGCGTGGATGCTGCGTGGGATATCTACTGGAACGGCCTGTGCCTGGAAGAGTATCTGGGCCAGGGCTGAATATAAAGCGCATAAAACGGATAAACGCCGCAGGCCAAAATGGCTTGCGGCGCTATTTTGAGGTCAATTATCTTCGACGGTGAGCATATCCTGGAGCCGGCGCCTCCTGCGGAGCCAGCCGCCATGGAAATAGTAAATGACAAACAGGACCGAAGTCAGGGTCCAGGTGATGGGATAGCTCCAGATCACGGTGATCAGGTCCGGATTCCTGGGTACTGCCAGCAGGACCCACAGCACCCGGAGAATACACACGCCAAAGCAGGTGAACACCGTGGGGATCACGGCATCCCCCGCACCGCGGATGGTGCCGGAGAAGATCTCGACGCAGATATAGGTAATATAGGTGGGCACCAGGAAGTGCATCATCCGCAGGGAGATGCCGACCACGTCCACATCCGAGGTAAACAGCCGCAGAATGGGATGGGCCAGAAGCAGCATCCCGGAGCTGATGATCAGCGTCAAAAGGGCGGTGATACCCAGGGCCACCAGGCTGCCCTTTTTCATGCGGTCATATTTCCGGGCGCCGAAGTTCTGCCCGGAGAAGGTGGTGATGGAAAGCCCCATGGCATTGACGGTCATCCAATAGAGGAAATCCACCTTGCCGTAGATTGTCCAGGCGGCTACGGTGGCGGTGCCGAAGGAATTGACACTGGCCTGAATGACCATGTTGCTGACGGTATACAGCACCGACTGCAGCCCAGCCGGAAGGCCCAGGCGGCAAATCTCCCGGAGCTGCTGCCGGTCCAGATGCAGTTCATCCCGGTGGAGCTGCCAGGGCTGCCCGTGGGCATGGACCAGGCACAGCAGCACCAGGACCGCGGCAAGGACCTCCGAAAGAACTGTGGCCAGGGCCGCCCCGGCCACGCCCATGGGGATCACCGCCACAAACAACAGGTCCAGCAGAATATTGGACACAGCGGAGGCGATGAGGAAGTACACCGGACGGCGGGAATCGCCGATGGCCCGGAGAACGCTGGTGCCCATATTGTAGATCATCAGGGGGATCATGCCCAGGTAGTAGATCCGCATGTACAGGGCGGAATCGGCAAGCACATCCGCCGGGGTGTTCATCAATCGCAGGGAGGCTGTGGAGGAGACAATGCCGATCACGGTGATGGCAAGGCCGCCGAAGGCCGCCAGGAGCATGGCGGTGTGGACGCCGCGGCTCACCACGGTCCGGTCCCCCGCGCCGAAATGCTGGGAGATCACCACCGAAGCGCCGCTGGAAAGGCCCGTGAAAAATCCCACCAGCAGACTGATGATCACACTGGTGGCGCCCACGGCGGCCAGGGCTCCGGTGCCCACGAAATTGCCGACAATCATGGCGTCGGCGGTGTTATAAAATTGCTGAAAAAAGGTCCCCAGCCAAATGGGAAAAAAGAAGCTCATCAGAGGACGCCAAATGGGCCCCTCGGTGATCTGGTTGTGCTGTTGGTCGATGGCGCCGATGCGCATGATCCGTCCCTCCCGTTCTCAGTCTGAAAAGTAACGACATTATAGGCCTGCCACATCCAAAAAGCAATGGATGCTTTGAACAAGCTTTTTGCAAAAACCGCCCTGTTATTTGTCTGCAAGGACGGAAAATCTGTGCATACAATATTCCGAGGTGATGCAGATGGACGCAAAGACCGAAGCAGAGGTCTGGAGCCGGGTAAACGCGGCGGCAAAAAGCGCCGATGGCGCAGCGGCCCGGGAGCGCGGCCCCGTAGGCCCGGAGCTGCTGGAGGCCATGACACGGGCCAAGGAGACGGCGCGGGAGCTGCGGAATTTATCCCAGCGGACCGGCGGAGATACGGGAAGGACCCTGCGGCAAATGGCCACAGGGCAGACAAATCAGGAAAAAACGCTGGAGGCGCTCTACTATTTTCTCACGGGGACGGTGCCGGACCCGGCGCAGCCCCAGGGGGAGGTCCGGCAGGAAAAGGCCGTGGAGGCCATCCGGCGGCTAATGCAGGGGCGGGAATTGAATGCAGGGCGGTTTGAGGCCCTGGCGATGCGGACCACCGGGGAGGCCAGGCAG
Source organism: uncultured Eubacteriales bacterium (assembly GCA_902475515.1). GTDB lineage: Bacteria > Bacillota > Clostridia > Oscillospirales > Oscillospiraceae > HGM13006. The sequence goes on from CABSAB010000082.1 coordinate 2,586, forward strand.
GTGCTTTCGGAGCTGGCGGAGGAGGAAACAAAGAATTTTCGGGTGCTGCTGCGGCTGCTGAAGGGGTGGATGTAGAAAGCTGAGAGTGGAAATGCGGGATATTCATATCCAGTTCATTTTTCGCTGTTAGGATGAGGGCATCTTAAAAAAGGAGGCCTTGCCATGGAGATGGATTGTCCCTATCGGTCCTTGGCGGAGACCTATGACGCGATCCGGCCCGGTTATCCCAGTGAACTGATCGACGATATTTTGACCCAGGCGGCTCCGGCGGGCACCGACGTTTTGATGGAAATCGGGGCCGGGACGGGAAAGGCCACCCAGATGTTTTTGGAACGGGGATTTTCCGTAGACGCAGTGGAGTTAGATACGGATATGGCGGCGCTGCTGGAGCGAAAACTGCGAAGTCCGAAGCTGCGGCTTTCTGTATCGTCTTTTGAGACTTGGCAGCCGCCCCGGCGTGATTATTCGCTGATCTACTGTGCTCAGGCCTTTCACTGGCTGGACGGAGACACAAAATTTGGCCGATGCGCAGAACTGTTGGTTTCTGGCGGATATTTGGCGCTATTTTGGTATGATCCGATGCGGCCCGCAGATTCTGCGGCATATCTGGCCTCGGAGCAGGTAAAGAGCCGCTATTTTGGCCCGGCGCTTTCTATGCAAACGGTATCTATGGATACTCGAAAGCGGGAGATCCAGGAGGCCAAAGAATTTGCGCCGGTATTTCAGCAGCAGTATGATATTATACTGCACAACACGCCGGAGCAGGCTTTGGCGGCTATGCAGTCCACACCGGCCTTTGGGGCGGCCATGAAAAAGCTGCCGGAAAAACAACAGCAGGCATTTTTTAAAGAATTTACAGCGGCTGTGGAAGAAAACGGCGGTGTTTTGGATGCACCTATGCGGTATTCGCTGTATTTGCTGCGGAAGAAGTAGGAGTAACGTAAAAACCAGGCTGCGTACAAGCAGCCTGGTTTTTCTATCTTCCTCTTTGAAACAATTCCTGCACCAGCTTATTTTCCTTGGTGAGGTCCACCAGGGCCAGGGCACAAAATCCCGGCTGGGGCTGATAGCAGTGTAACCGGAAAAATTTCTCGCCGTCCCGCCAGGGCGTCTCCATGGTGCGGCAGCTTCCGTTAATGGCCACATCCACAAACACCGAGAGCCATTTTTTCTCCCCCAGGCCCGGAAGCTGCTCCAGGGGCTTATCCCGCACCTCGGAAAGGGCGGTGCCCTCCAGCTGCTCCATGGCGCTGTTGCAGTAGCGCAGCAGAAATTCCGCACCACGGCTGCGGCGTCCGTAGACCACCTCCATCACACAGATGGGGATGGACAGCCCCCCCAGCCACTGGGCCAGCGTATCCACCGGGCACAGGACCTGGTCGCTGCCGGTCTTGGGCCGTTTTACAGACCGGTCCGAGCGGACCCGGCGGCGGAAGGTGGCCCCGTCCTTCATGGTGACCACCCCGTCTTTTTCTTCTTTGATGAATTTTTTGGATACCACAATGCCCCGGTTGATGCTGGCAAACAACTCGTCAGAAAGCTCCGCATAGACGTCTCTGAGGCTCCGGTTCGTGCAGATGGCACGTCCGTCTGCTCGGGTGATCTTCGTTTTCCTGCCCTCGATCGTGATGTATAGGATTTCATCCACCGGGACCTTCACTTTGTGGTAGTCGGATTGCACCGTCAAATAAACCGTTTCTCCCACATTGCTCACGCCCCTTCGCCGTTTTCTTAAATTGTAGCAGAGGGTTTATTTTATGTCAACTAGAAAATTGGGATTTTTTCGAGTTTATTTTATGGAAATTTCTACAGAAAAAGCCCGATTTTTTGACGTATTTCAGCATGTTGTGGTCCAAGTTTTGAAAGATACAAGTGGTTGGGGATGGGGCGTTTCCGACACTCGATTGTAACAGTTATGTCAATCTTGTTACTCCCGGCCGATATGCTGGATGCAGCGGGAAAAGGGCTGGGCAGCGCCCTCCTCCGCGGGGAAATCCCGGAGGGTGATGCTGTAGGTGGCAAGGTACTGCCGCCCGGACATCAGGTCGGCCTGGCCCAGGTAGGTGCCGTCCTCCCGGGGCTCCAGGCCCGATTGGGAGAGGGTGTAATCCAGGGGTCCGGTGACAGTGGCGGTATAGACGGGCCCTCCGTCCTCAAAGGTCTCGGTGACCCAGGGGTTCTCCTCCCCCAGGCTGGGGTAAGGCTCCGGCTGGGAACCGAACAGGGCGGTGACCAGGGGCGCCAGCTCCGATTGGGTCATGCGGACCTGGCCATCCTCCACGGTGCCCACTTGTCCCATCAGCAGGCTCACGGCCCGCCAGAAATAGAGGGGGTCTGCCGGATCGTAGGAAAGGCCCGCCTCATATTCGGCCACCAGGGCGCTCAGGAGCACGCATTCATCGGGCGTGGGGGGCACATAGGGGTCTTCCTCCGGGGGGTCCTGCTCCGATGTGGAATCCGGCGGGGTGGTGATCCCCGCCATGGGCTCCGGCGCGGCGTCCAGGTTGGACGCGCCAAAGGCCTGGGGCTCCTCCGGGGCGGAAGAAACGGATGCCGCGGGGCCGGTGCAGGCGGAAACCAGCAGCAGAAGGAGAAGAAGCAAGGGAAGCAGCTTATATTTCATCGTATAACACCTCGTTTTTTAAATGGCATAAACTATAGGGGAACCATATCACGAATCGGCAAAAATTGCAACGGGCGGATATTGCATTGCGCACAAAAATGCCGGGCAAATTCCCGCTTTTTCGGCGAAAAGGCGATTGACCCCGGGGCCTGCTTGCAGTATAATCAATCCATAAGTCGCAAGGGCGTTGTGAGGGCAGAAAGATCTCGCAGCGCCTGTATCTGTATCGGAAAGAAAACCGGGGCTTTTTGTGTAGAGGAGAGGATTTTATGGCAGCAAACACCAAGGAGATCTATGGCTCCATGGTATTCAACGAGCATGTGATGAAGGAGCGGCTTCCCAGCGCCACCTTTAAAAGCCTGAAGGCCACCATTGACGACGGAAAGCCCCTGGACCCAGATGTGGCCAACGTGGTGGCCAGCGTCATGCGGGACTGGGCCATTGAAAAAGGTGCCACCCACTATACCCACTGGTTCCAGCCGCTGACGGGCATCACCTCGGAAAAGCATGACAGCTTCCTTTCGCCCATGGACGACGGCACGGCCATTATGGAATTCAAAGGCAAGGAGCTGATCCAGGGCGAGCCGGACGCGTCCAGCTTCCCCTCCGGCGGCCTGCGGGCCACCTGTGAGGCCCGGGGCTACACCGCCTGGGACCCCACCAGCTATGCCTTTGTGAAGGACGATGTGCTCTGCATCCCCACGGCGTTCTGCTCCTACACCGGAGAGGCCCTGGACAAAAAGACGCCCCTGCTCCGCTCCATGAAGGCCATCTCCACGGAGGCCTGCCGGGTGCTGCGGCTGTTTGGCAAGGAGTTTGAGCAGGTGACTGCCACGGTGGGGCCGGAACAGGAGTATTTTCTCATCCGCAAGGAGGACTATGCCCTCCGGGAGGATCTGATCCTCACGGGCCGCACCCTGTTTGGCCACTCCGCCGCCAAGGGGCAGGAGCTGGAGGAGCACTACTTCGGCGCGCTCCGCACGCAGGTCTCCGAGTTTATGAAGGATCTGGACCAGGAGCTGTGGAAGCTGGGCATCCCCGCCAAGACCAAGCACAACGAGGTGGCCCCTGCCCAGCATGAGCTGGCGCCGATCTTTGACACGGCCAACAAGTCCATTGACTTTAATTTACTTACCATGGAGCTCATGAAGAAGGTGGCCGAGCGCCACGGTCTGGTGTGTCTCCAGCACGAGAAGCCCTTTGCGGGGGTCAACGGCTCCGGCAAGCACGACAACTGGTCCATCTCCGCCGGCAGCGAGAACCTGCTGGACCCCGGGGACACACCCATGGACAATCTGCAGTTCCTGACATTCCTGGCGGCGGTGATCAAGGCCGTGGACGACTATCAGGACCTGCTTCGGGCCACGGTGGCCTCCCCCGGCAACGACCACCGGCTGGGGGCCGACGAGG
>CABSAB010000083.1 GCA_902475515.1 uncultured Eubacteriales bacterium
TCTGGGACGGCTGGTTCCCCTTCTTCAGCGCGTTTATGGAGAGCTACAGCGAGGCCACATTCTTCATTGAGATGGAGAAGCGCACCGGCGTCAAGACCGAGTTCGTGCTGGAAAACGCTGAGACCGCAGTGGAAAAGTTTAATCTGATGATCGCCGGCGGCGACTACTGCGACCTGATGCACGATGTGGACACCAACTACACCGGCGGTCTGGACACCGCCTGGGAGGACGATGTGATCATCGCCATCGACGAGCTGATCGACACCTGGATGCCCAACTACTATGCGGAGCTTCACAGCGACGAGGGCTTTATTGACGATCTGACCTCCAACGAGGGCAACATCTATCAGATCTCCATTCTCCGGCATGAGGCCAGCCTCCCGGACTATGGCCTGATGATCCGCCAGGATTGGCTGGATGACCTTAATATGGAGCGTCCCCAGACCTATGACGAGTACTATGATGTGCTCAAGGCTTTCAAAAACGAAAAGAACGCCTCCGCACCCATGATGATCTCCAATAACGGCACCTTCCAGGGGAACTTCTTTGCCTCCGGCTACGGTGTCAAGGCGCCCCCCATTCAGATGGATACCCCCTTCTACCAGGTGGACGGCGAGATCAAGTTCGGTCCCATGGAGGATGGCTATCGGAAGTATCTGAACACCCTTTCCAAGTGGTACGGCGAGGGCCTGATCTACCAGGATTTCTACACCCATGTGGAAAGCAACACCATGCCCCCCGATGATCTGGTCATCAACAACCAGATGGGCCTGTTCGGCGCCAATATTCAGGATATTCCCACCCGCTACAGCGAAGTCATCGGCAATAACAAGGATATCGTGCTGGTAGGCGCCTATGACCCGGTGGAAAAAGAGGGCGACACCCTGCACTTCAGCCAGGACCGCGGCGCATCCGCCGGCGGCGGCTACTGCATCTCCACCCACTGTGAGGACCCCACGCTGGTGGCCCGCTGGGCGGACTATATCTACTCTCCCGATGGCCAGATCCTCTCCAACTACGGTGTGGAGGGCGAGAGTCTGGAGTATGACGAAAACGGCGATCCCCAGCTGACCGATCTGGTGCTGCACAACCCGGATCTCCCGGAGCAGCTGGCCATCACCAAGTATACCACCTTCTCCCTGGTGGGCGTGCAGAACGACCAGCGCCAGTACAAGGAGTTCACCGACGCCCAGTGGGAGGCCGGCGAGATCTGGTCCATGGGCGACGATGCCTACACCATCCCCATGGGCTGCCAGATGACCTCCGAGGAGAATACCACCTTCAGCAACGCCTACAGCGATATCGGCACCTATGTGGGGCAGATCACCCTGCAGGCCATTATGGGCGACGTGAATATCGATGAGATTTGGGACGAATATGTGTCCCGGATCGAGGGCATGAACATTGATACCTGCCTCGAGCAGTATCAGGCCGCCCTGGACCGTTATAATGCAGGCTGACGCATCGTAAACGGGCCCGCCGCAGAGCTTGCGGCGGGCCCTCTTGCTGCGGAGAGGAAACGTCCTTGACAATCACGGAAAGATGCGTTATCATAAGTTCGGATGCAAAACAGGAAATTCTTCGTCAAAATCTCCAAACGCCGGAGACAATTTCTCGGGCTGGTACAAGATTTTTCAAGAGGCATCCGCTATAATATTCTGTGGGATAAATCCTCGACAAAGAGGTTTATTAAATACTATACTATTTATTATTTAGGAGGAATTCAATATGGCACAGCCTTTGGCTCCTTATGTCGAACTCCCCAAGTTCGACGAGTACAAAGAATGGTTCAAGAACTTTGCCGACATGAAGCGTGAGGACGGCATTCTCCAGATCACCTGGAAGACCAACGACGGCCCCATGCATCACTCCGGCATGTCCCACCGGGCTATGAGCCAGCTCACCCGCGTGATCTCCATGGACTGGGAGAACGAGATCATCATCTACACCCACATCGGTGACAACTGGATGATCGAGTCCGACGCCAACGGCTGGGAGACCTACTCCGAGCTGCCCACGCAGCGTTTCCAGCATCAGTATTTTGACGACACCAACCTGATCAAGAACATGGTCTTTGATCTGGACGTGCCCACCATCGGCGCTATGACCGGCCCCGGCTTCCACTGGGATTCCGCGTTCCTGTGCGACGTGACCCTGGTTTCCGAGGACACCAAGATCGAGGTTCCCCATGCCCAGGGCGGCCTGGTTCCCGGCGACGGCATGGGCCTGATGGCTCAGCATTACCTGGGCACCAAGCTCGGCAACTACTACATGATGACCTCCCGTCAGATCACCGCTCAGGAGATGCTGGATCACGGCATGGTTTCCGAGGTCGTGAAGAAGGGCCACGTCATCGAGCGTGCCTGGGAGATCGCCCGTATGTGGAAGCGTATGCCCTATGAGAACCGCACCATCATGGCGAACCTTGCCAAGCGTCCTCTGAAGAAGCTGCTGGTTGAGGACCTGAAGCTGCACACTGTTTCCGAGCAGTACGGTTCCCTGCTGCGTATCGCTGACGGCACCCTGGGCGATGAGAACTCCGCTCAGCAGGACGAGAAGTATATCTCCCGCGTCAACGACTACCGCTATGCCACCAAGGACATGGAGGCTCCTCAGACGCTGGAGTCCTGGGCCAACATGGCTGCCAACGCTGCCGCTTGGTTCAAGAAGGTGGAGTCCGGCGAGATTGAGAACCCCTATGTGTTCGAGCACAGCAACGAGCCCGACTGGTACGACGCTTTCTAATTTTTCCCCATATGATAAAACCGGCAATGCTTCGGCATTGCCGGTTTTCTTTATATAAAAAGCTGGCCGCCCATCGGGCGGCCAGCTTTTCTGTTTAAAACTTAGTCCTCAGGATCAATGAACTCGTCGGAGTCCATATATTTCACAGCCTCCATGGCCGCAATCCGGCCGGAGTTAATGGCGTAGGACATGGTGGAACCGGGATGATAGAAGCAGTAGGAATCTGCAAATACCGTCGCCGTGTCCGTGCCGCAGGCATAGAAGCCGGGCAGGGGATTGAGGTCGTTGTCCAGGACCTGCATATTCTCGTTGACCTCCACGCCGCCCAGGGAGCCGTAGCCCGAGGGGAAGTGGCGTGCCGCGTAGTAGGGCGCCTTGACAATGGGCTTGAGGAACTTGGCATCCTTGGTGAACTGCCAGTCGTAGCCCGCCTGGGTGCCGTTGCACATGGCGTTGTACTCCTCGATGGTCTTCTTGAGGTTCTCCAGGTTCACGCCGGTCTTTTCGGCCAGCTCCTCCAGGGTCTGGCACTCGAAGAAGTTCTGCTCCTGATCCTCGGAGCCGTAGGAGACCTCCTTGTCCTCGCTGGCAAAGACGGAGTTTCCGCCGGCATCCTTGGCGCCGGAGAAATACAGCTCCTTCTCGCGGTCCCAGTTGTCGAGGTTGGTCACACCGTGATGATAGGTGATATAATCCAGGCCGTTCTTCTTGTAGTAATCGACGATGGTGCTGTCGATGATGGAAATGCCCATGTGCTTCTTCTGGAGCAGCAGGGAGTTTCCGGTATAGGTGGTGTTGTCCATGATGGCCTCGTTGATGAAACGCTTGCCGTCCAGGTTGACCATCAGGTTGGGCTGACGCATGGTCTCAGAGAGGGTCTTGAACACGTCGGTGGTGCCGGGGGTGTTGTAGGTGACCTCCATGTTGACCTTGGCCTGCTTGGCGCCCAGCTTCCAGAGCATGGTCATACCGTCGCCGTCCAGGCCGGGGATCCGGAAGGTGAACATATCAACGCCCCACTTCCAGCCCATGTGCTTTTCGATCATTTCGACATTGTTGCCGATACCGCCGGTGGTGACGATCACGGCGTTTGCCAGGCACTCGATCTCCTCGCCGTCCTCGCCCACGGCAATAACGCCCCGGGCCTGTCCCTTGGAGCCGGTGAGCAGCTCCTTGACAGGGGTGTTCAGGTTGAACTCCACGCCGATCTCCCGGGCATACTCGGTGACGGTCTTGATCATCACGGAAGCGCAGCGCTCGGTGGGCTTGTTGGAGCCGGGGACTTTCACCATGTGCTGGGTCTGCTTGGAATCCTTGAAGTACTTGAATACGCCCAGGAATTCCACGCCCTTGTCCTGCATCCACTGCACAGTATCCGCGGACATATTGAACCAGCGGCGCACCAGCTTGGCGTCGGAGCGCCAGTGGGTGTACTCCATAAAGAAATTAAAGGCTTCGTCCTTGGAGTAGTTGTTGGACATGCACTCCTTCTGCAGCTGGGACTCCACGGCAAAGAAGGCCATGCCCATGTTCGCAGCGCCGCCAATGGTGCCGGACTTCTCAAACACCACAACGCTGCCGCCGCCGGTGGCATTCAGGGACTCCTGTGCCTGGGTGGCCGCGCACAGGCCGGACATGCCGCCGCCAACGAGAACTACATCGGCTTCGATATGTTTCATAAGTGTTCCTCCTAAGTTTTTCTAATCTTTAGTCATTATAGAGCAAAACTTCGATTTCTACAAGACCTTTTTTCGCGGTTCCGCTATCATTTTCAAAAGATTTCCCGGAAACTGATTTTCTCATGGGCCCATTTCCCACAGCGCTGTTGTGCCCGACGCAAAAATCTGTTATAGTAATAGGTAAGATTATGAAAATACGGGCGGAAACAGCCGCCAAAAGGAGATTTTTACGATGGAAACAAAAATCCTTTCTCAGGAAAACGGCATGGCCAAGGTGGGCGTCACCCTCCCCGGCACTGATCTCACCCGGGCGCTGGACGCTGTCTATCAGGTCCGCCGGAAAGAGGAGAATTTTAACCTGGCCCGGGAAGGACTGGCCGAGAACCCCGAAGGCCAGAGCCTGCTTCGGGAGGCGGTGCAAAATATGTTCTCGGGCATCTACAGTGATGTGATCCGGGAATGCGGCCTCCAGGTAGCCTCGGAACCGAAGGTGGCCGTGATCCAGGCCAATGAAACGGACGGCGTGGAGTTCACTCTGGAGTTTGCGCTCCGCCCGGAGATGAAGCTTGGCACTTACAAGGGCATCCATGTGAAAATGCCCGATATTACCCCCACGGAGGCGGAGCTGGCCGCTGCTCTGGAATCTGCCGCGAAGCAGAATCTGGTGGCCGTGGATGTGGACCGTCCCGCCGCTCTGGGGGATACCACAGTGATCGACTTCAAAGGCTACCTGGGTGATGAACCCTTTGCCGGCGGCGAGGGAGCGGATTTTCCGCTGACTCTGGGCTCCGGGCAGTTTATCCCCGGCTTTGAGGATCAGCTGGTGGGCGCAAAGGCCGGAGACCAGGTGGATGTAAACGTCACCTTCCCGGAGAATTATCACGCCGCCAACCTGGCGGGCAAGGCTGTGGTGTTCAAAGTCACGGTCCACAAGGTCCAGAGCCAGCAGCTGCAGCCCCTTACCCCCGAGCAGGAGGAGCAGGTAAAAGCCCAGGCGGCCCAGCAGAAAAAAGCCATGGCCGATCAGAGGATCGAAGACCAGGTCCTGGGCAAGATCCTGGAGGAGGCTCAGGTAAATCTGCCCGATGCCATGGTAGAGAGCGAGGCCAACATCTGCGTCCAGCAGTTTGCGGCGGAGATCTCGGCCAAGAGCATGAGCATTGAGCAGTTCTGCCAGCAGACCGGCAAGACCCTGGAGGGCATCCGCAAGGAGATGGAGCCCCTGGCCCGCCGGCGCATTCAGTTGCGGCTGGTGCTGTCGGCCATCGCCGAGCAAGAACAGCTCACCGCCACGGACGAGGAGCTGGACCGATACTGGGATCAGATGTCCCAGCAATACGGGCTTCCGAAGGATCAGCTCAAGCACTACATGGGCGACGGTGTGGAGAACGAGATGCGGCAGGAGATCGTCAGCCAGAAGGCTTACGCGCTGCTGCGGGAGAGCACGATCTTGGATCGGGAGTGATTTCATTGGATCGGGAAAACCTAACTGTGCTGTTTGAGAAATGGACCGGCATTCTTCGTTTGACCAACACCTGGGATGTGAAACTGGAATGGACGGATGACCCGGCATTTCAGAAGACCGGAGATTTTCGCATAGACTGTGATGACCGCAAAGCGGTGCTCCTGTTAAATGTGCGAAACCCCAAGCAAGAAAACTTGGAAGAAGTGATCGTCCACGAGCTCTTACATTTAAAGCTCTATCCGCTGGACCAGCTGACCGAGGGACTGATCAACGGACACTACAAAAAGGATACCCCAGCCTACGAGGTCATCTACACCCAGTTCATGACCATGCTGGAACAGACGGTAGAGGAGCTGACAAAGTGCTATTTGGGAGTCTTCGGTGAGAACAAGCAGCTATCCTATGGCCGGTGTAAATCTCAGAAAAGCTTTGATGAACTGTACGAGGGGCTGAAGGAATTGGGTTAAATCCCCCGGCAGGCAGTACGCATTCGCCGTGAAATTTCCGGAATCGTTACTGCCTGCCGCCCCAAACAATAGGAGGTTTTTTGGATGGAAGCAGTGACCCACACCATAGCCCCAGTGTTTGACCGGGAGAGCCGTGTCCTGCTGCTGGGCACCATGCCGTCTCCAAAATCCCGGGAGGCGGGCATGCTCCAGAATCACGCTGAGATCGTTGGC
>CABSAB010000084.1 GCA_902475515.1 uncultured Eubacteriales bacterium
TGGCCACCGGCGGCGGCGCATCGCTGGAATTCTTCTCCGGCACGGAGCTGCCCGGTGTTGCAGCCTTAATGGACGCGTAACGGAAAGGAGATCGTTATGAACCACAAATACCGGAAAACGGTCATTGCGGCCAACTGGAAGATGAATAAGACCCCCACCGAGACCAAGGCCTTCGGCCTGGAATTCCGCCGGCTGATGCCCAAGGGCCGCTGGTGCGAGATCGTTTTATGCATGCCCGCCATCTGCATCCCCGCGGGGGTCAAGGCCCTGCGGGACACCCGGGTGAACATCGGCGCGGAAAATATGCACGCGGAGACCTTTGGGGCCTACACCGGCGAGATCAGCGCCCCTATGCTGGTGGATGCGGGGGTCAAGTATGTGATCCTCGGACACAGTGAGCGCCGTGCCATGGGCGAGACCGACCAGGAGGTCAACAAAAAGCTTCTGGCCGCTCTGGAGGCGGGGCTTACGCCCATCCTCTGCGTGGGCGAGAGCCTGGAGCAGCGAAAGACCGGCGTGACCTTTGAACACATCTCCATGCAGCTGAAATCCGCGTTTTTGGACGTTCCTCCGGAACAGCTCCGGCGGATCGTGGTGGCCTATGAGCCTATCTGGGCCATCGGCACCGGCCTCACCGCCTCCCCGGAGGAGGCTGAGGAGGTCTGTCAGCACATCCGCACAGTGATCCGGAAGCTGTCCTCGGCCAAGACGGCCCGGGCCACCTCCATCCTCTACGGCGGCTCTATGAACGACGAAAACGCCGCAAAGCTTCTCTCCCAGCCGGATATCGACGGCGGCCTCATCGGCGGCGCGTCCCTGGACCCGGAGAAGTTTGTACGGATCATCCACGCGGCCAACCAGGAAAACGACTAACATTTCACCAGGAGGTTTTTATCATGAAACAGTATCTTGAAATTCTGGACGTCCATGCCCGCCAGGTGCTGGATTCCCGGGGCAATCCCACCGTGGAGGCGGAGGTCTATCTGGACGGCGGCATCATGGGCCGGGCCATCGTGCCCTCCGGCGCGTCCACGGGGGTCTATGAGGCCTGCGAGCTGCGGGACGGCGGCGACGCTTACGGCGGCAAGGCCGTGATGAAAGCGGTCACTAATGTCAACACCGAGATTGCCGACGCCATCATCGGTATGAACGCCCTGAACCAGACGGAGATCGACCGGACCATGATCGACCTGGACGGCACCCCCAACAAATCCCGTCTGGGGGCCAACGCCATTCTGGCGGTTTCCATGGCCACGGCCCGGGCTGCTTCCGAGGCGCTGTGCATCCCCCTGTACCGCTATCTGGGCGGCATGAACACCAAGACCCTGCCGGTACCCATGATGAACATATTGAACGGCGGCGCCCACGCCACCAACAACGTGGACATTCAGGAGTTTATGGTCATGCCCGTGGGCGCGGGCAGCTGGACGGAAGCGCTGCAGATGTGCGCCGAGGTATTCCATAAGCTCAAGACCGTCCTCAAGGACATGGGCACTCCCGCCGCCGGTGTGGGCGACGAGGGCGGCTATGCGCCGAACCTTGCCCATGACGAGGATGCCCTGGCAGCGATCGTCAAGGCCGTGGAAGCCTGCGGCTACAAGCCCTATGAGGACTTCATGATCGCCATTGACGTGGCCTCCTCCGAGTGGTACAACGAGGAGACCGGCTGCTACGACCTGCCCAAGGCCGGCATCACCAAGACCCGGGAAGAGATGATCGAGATGTACCGGGAGTTCGTGGCGAAGTACCCCATCATCTCTATTGAAGACGGCATGGGTGAGAATGACTGGGAGGGCTGGAAAATGCTCACCGACGCCATCGGCGGCAAAGTCCAGCTGGTGGGCGACGACCTGTTCGTGACCAATGTGGAGCGCGTAAAGAAGGGCATTGAGCTGGGAGTCTGCAACAGCGTACTCATTAAGGTCAACCAGATCGGCACCCTCACCGAGACGCTGGACACCATTGAGCTTGCCAACCGGGCGGGCTATACCACGGTGGTCTCCCACCGCTCCGGCGAGAGCGAGGACACGACCATTGCCGACCTGGTGGTGGCGGTGAATGCCGGGCAGATCAAGACCGGCGCCCCCTCCCGGACGGACCGTGTTGCCAAGTACAATCAGCTGCTCCGCATTGAGGAGGAGCTGGAGGATTCCGCCCAGTATCTGGGGAAGGACGCATTCTTTAATCTCAGCAAGTAATTTACACGCACAGCGCCCCGTTTCTTTTGTGAAACGGGGCGCTTGTTATGCTTCCTGCTGCTGTTCCAGCTTTGCCTGAAATTCCTGCTGTCTTCGAGCCCGGGTCTCAAGACGCTTTTGGGTGGCGGCCTGGTTTTGCTCTTTCTGATCTATGGCTCGTCGGACCATATAGCTGATCTGGCTTGCAATGGTGCGGTCTTCATACGCTGCCAGGTCACGGAGTTTTTCCCATAAGGGTTCTTCCAGGCGGACGGATACAATGCGTTTTCCCATAGACTTTCTCTCCTTTGCTACGATATGTCGTTTATATTATACGACATAAGTGATTAAAATGCAATAATAAATCATATTATAATAAACGAAAAATCGTAATAGCGCTGGGGAGGATGGATATGGAACACATTTTGGAGCGAATCGTACAATGCCGCGAAGCACGCGGTTGGTCTGAATATCAGCTGGCAGAGCGGTCTGGAGTGCCGCAGTCTACGATTTCCTCTTGGTATCGCGGCTCCAATCCCACCATTCCTCCGCTGGAAAAGATATGTGCCGCGTTTGACATTACGCTGTCTGAGCTTTTTGCAAAGGATGGCGACGCGGTTGAGCTCTCTGCCTCTCAAAAGGAAATTTTGCAACAGTGGGTGCGGCTGGATTCGGCACAGCAGCAAATTGTATTGCAGCTCATTGCAAGTATGTAACTATATGCTGTTTTGTTCACGTTTCTATTGTATCATCTACCGATTATCTTGAAAATAGCCCATATATGGGCTATAAAACCTATAACTCCGTAGGGGCGATTATCAATCGCCCGCTGTACGCATGAAAATAGAAGTGCGCACCAAAACCTTCCCCTTTGGGGTGCCTGCTTCTATTTTAATTCCCAAAACAAAACAGCCGGACGGAACACTTGCTCCGTCCGGCTGCTTATTTTCGTTAAAGGACCTTGGACAGGAAGGACTGGGTCCGGGGATTCTGGGGGTTCCCAAAGATCTCCTCCGGCGTGCCGGACTCCTGAATGACGCCTTCATCCATAAACAGCACCCGGTTGGCCACCTCCCGGGCAAAGCCCATCTCGTGGGTGACCACAGCCATGGTCATGCCGTCCTGGGCCAGCTCGCGCATAACCTCCAGCACCTCGCCCACCATCTCCGGGTCCAGGGCAGAGGTCGGCTCGTCAAAGAGCATCATCTTGGGCTTCATGGCCAGAGACCGGACAATGGCGATCCGCTGCTTCTGGCCGCCGGAGAGCTGGCCGGGGAACGCCATAGCCTTATCCTCCAGGCCCACACGCTTTAACAGGGCGGCAGCGGTCTCCTCGGCTTCCTCTTTCTTCATCAGGCCCAGACGCACCGGGGCCAGGGTCAGATTCCGCATGACCGTCAGATGGGGGAACAGGTTGAAGTGCTGGAACACCATGCCCATCTGCTGACGCATTTTGTTGATGTCCGTTTTGGGATCGGTCATAGAGACCCCGTCGAAAATGATCTCTCCGGAGGTTGGCTCCTCCAGCAGGTTCATGCACCGCAGGAAGGTGGATTTTCCGGAGCCGGAGGGTCCGATGATGACCACCTTTTCGCCGGGGGCAATATGCTCGTTGATATCCTTCAGCACCACATGGTCGCCAAAGGCCTTATGCAGATGATTAACGGTGATCACTTGCCCGCAGCCTCCTTTCAAGCTTCCCCTGGAGCCAGGAGAGAATCATCACCAGCACCAGATACAGCACCGCCGTCCCCATCAGCGGGAACATGGCCTCATAGGTGCGCCCCATGACGCCCTGGGCCGCGTACAGCAGTTCCTTACCGCCGATGACGGTGATCAGCGAGGTATCCTTCAGCAGGATGATAAATTCATTGCCCAGCGCCGGCAGCACTGCCTTGAGCGCCTGGGGGATCACGATAAAGCGCATGGTATCTATGTAGTTCAGTCCCAGGGACCGTCCCGCTTCCGCCTGCCCTGCGTCCAGGGACATGAGCCCGCCCCGGATGATCTCGGCCACATAGGCGCCGGAGTTGATGCCCAGGGTCAGCGCGCCCACAGCGGTGAAGTTCCGGCTGCTGGCGAAGATCACCATGCCCATGATCAGCAGCTGGACCATCATAGGCGTGCCCCGGATCACCGTGGTATAGACCTGGCAGATGGCGTTCAGGACGCCCAAAATGGGATTCTTATGGCCGGGGCGCTGCTGATCGTGGGCCGTGCGGACCATGGAGACGATGATGCCCAGCACAATGCCCAGCACCAGCGCCATGGCCGTGACGATCAGCGTTGTGCCCACGCCGGAGAGATACTGCTTCCAACGGTCCGCCTCAATAAAAGCCTGATAAAACTTGACGTAAAACTCCTGCCAGAAGGAGACAGCCTTTCCGCTGACCATCAGCTCCTTCCACTGGGTATAGAGTTCCAAAAACGTCACCCCTCTTTTCTACATAGTACAAAGAGGGCGATAAGCATCGCCCTCTTTGCTGTGATTCGTTTTATTCCGCGGTGATATACTTGTCGACGATCTTCTGGACGGTGCCGTCATCGGTCAGCTCTTTCAGCGCCTGATTCACCGCAGACACCAGAGCCGTGTTGCCCTTGGCCATGCCGATGGCGTAGTCTTCGGTGACATACTCGGTATCCAGCACCTGGAAGCCGGGGTTGGCCTTCACCAGCTCATCGGCCGGAGCACTGTCGATAACGATGCAGTCGATCTGGCCGTTGTTCAGAGCCTGGGCGGCGGTGAGGCAGTTATCATAGGCGGTAACATGATCCTCACCGTAATCATCGGTGCAGTAGATGTTGCCGGTGGTAGCACGCTGGGTGCCGATCATGTGGTCGCCCAGGTTATCCAGGGTCACATCGGAGCCCTCCTTGGTGACGATCACCTGCACGCCGGTGGCGTAGGAATCAGAGAAGTCCATGACGGCCAGACGGTCGTCATTGACTGTTACGCCGGCCATGACGATGTCGCTCTTGCCCTGCTGGACAGCCAGCAGCGCCGCGTCAAAATCCACGTCGTCGATCTGAAGCTTGAGCCCCAGCTTGTCGGCAATGGCCTGGGCGATCTCCACATCGATGCCCTCAAACCCGCCGTCATCGGTGGTCATCTCATAGGGCGGGAACGCCGCGTTGGTGGACATGGTCAGCACACCCTCGGTGATGGTGGGCAGCTCGCCGGCAGGTGCCTCGGCGGAACCCGCAGCCTCAGCAGGGGCGGCGGTCTCGGGAGCAGATGCCTCGGCAGCAGGAGCGGACGCGGAAGCCTCCGCAGAAGAACCGCTGGTGCCGCAGGCGGACAGCATGCCCAGGCACAGTACCAGGGCAAGGGTCAATGCCAAAAACTTTTTCATGATTGAATCATCCCTTCAAAAATATACAGTGGAATATGTAAGTTCCGATGGTGCATTATAACAGTTTCCTGTTGAAAATTCAATAAATATGCAAATATTCATGGATATATTCATTATTTATCCATTTCATCCAAGGCAGACCGCCTTTTCAGCCCGTTTTTCGGAGATTTTCCCGGTTCTCAGACCTGCAGCACCGCAGCCATGATGGCAAGTCCCTCGTCCATCTCCGCCTGGGAGATGGTCAGCGGCGGCAGAAGGCGGATGGTGTTATGCCCAGCAGTCAGGCAAAGCAGCCCCTGCTCCAGCATTTTTTTCACCAAATCTCCGGCGGTGAGGCCATCTTGCAGGCCTACGCCCAGCATCAAGCCCATGCCCCGGACCTCGGCGACCCCAGGCATGGCGGCGATCTTCTCCCGGAGATACGCGCCCTTTTCCCGAACGGACTGCAAAAGCGTGTCATCCAGCTGCTCCAGCACAGACAGTGCCCCGGCACAGCAGATGGGATTTCCACCGAAAGTGGTTGCGTGGGTGCCGGGGGTCAGGACGCCCTCGGTCTTGGCGCTGGCCATAACGCCCGCCAGAGGCAGTCCCCCGCCGATGCCCTTGGCAAAGGAGCATACGTCCGGCAGGATATCGTACTGCTGGAAGCAGAACAGGCTGCCTGTCCGGCCAACGCCGGTCTGGACCTCGTCCACCGCCAGAAGCCAATCCTTCTCCTCGCACAGCGCTTTCAGCGCCTGCACAAAGCCGGGCTCCAGAGGCAGCACGCCGCCCTCGCCCTGGACAAGCTCCAGCAGCACCGCGCACACCGTACCGTCATCCAGAGCCTTGACGCTCTCCAGATCCCCGGCCACCGCATACCGGAAGCCCTCGGTAAAGGGGTAAAAATACTGATGGAATACATCCTGTCCCGTAGCCGCCAGGGTCGTGACCGTGCGGCCATGGAAGGAGTCCCGCAGGGTAATGATGGTACTGCGGCCCTCGCCGTATTTATCATAGGAATACTTCCGGCACAGCTTAATGACGCCCTCATT
>CABSAB010000085.1 GCA_902475515.1 uncultured Eubacteriales bacterium
GGGAGGCCACGAAGGGCCGCCTCCCGGACCCATGCCCGAGTTTCCGCCATCGCCTCCCAGAAAGAAGGAGGGCAAGCTGGTGGTTCACACCCTCACCACTCCGGTGATCGAGGTCTCCGGAGACCGGGCCTATGGGGTCTGGATCAGCTGCGGCCATGAAAGCGGCGCCTTCACAGAGGGGGAGCTGAGCCATATCCCCCGGGTGGACGAAAGCATGCCCAACGAGTTTGGGGAGCGGGTCCTGGCCGACTGGGTCTGGCTGAAATATGGCGTTCATTTCATCCGGGAGCAGGGTGTTTGGAAGATCTTGAACATGCACATCTACGATATCTTCCGTTGCCCGTTCCATGAGGATTGGGTCACATTCTCCCATCGCCGGCTGGCAGAGGAGAGCGCCATGGATTCCGGCACACGCTTCGGTATGTCCGGCACCACCCCAGGCGGACCAACCACGTTCCATTGGCAATATCAGACGGACAGCGCTCCGGTATTGGAGCCGGTCCCGCCCACGCCGGAATGGAAGAAGGCAGCAGACTGACCGCGCCGGGAAGAAGCATCAAACAGGAACTGCTGTATGCAGTTCCTGTTTTTTGTTTTCCCACGCCGGGAGTTGACAAGCCTGCCCGGAGCACTATAATGAAAACAAACGGGCAAATGTATTTGCCCGAAAATTGAGGTGGTTTTGATGGGTACATACGGACAGACGGCCTATTCGTTTTTGGAAAAGCTCAGCGTTCCACGGACCAGCGGCTCCCCGGAGGAGCAGCGAGCGGCGGAACTGATTGCGGAGCGGGTGCGGAAGATCGGCTTTGCGCCGGTTTTTGAGACGTTCGAATACACTACATACCGTCCTGTGGAGGCAGAATTTATGCTGATGGCGCCCGAAATTGTCTCTTATACCGTGACCGGGTGCATCAATGCGGAAAATACGCCGCCGGAGGGGGTAGAGGCAGATTTTTACTACCTGCGGAATATCGATGAGATCGCTCTGAAGCAGGCCAAAGGAAAATTTGTTCTGCTGAACGAGCGCCCCGGCGAAAAGGACTATCAGCGGCTGGTAGAGGCCGGGATTGTCGGTATGCTGTGGATGAACGGTACCAGCCGGGATACCTATGAGAATTCCGACCTGGATACCATGCGCTTCCGGGACTGCTATGGGCGCCACGGAAAAATGCCCGCCTTTGCCATGCGCATGATCGATGTGCTGGACCTGCTGCACCGGGAGCCCCAGCGGGTGCGGTTCAAGCTCCGGACTAAGCCTGTGCAGGTCACCTCCCGGAATATTGTGGTGGCGGTCCCGGGGCGTGACCTGGCGGAGGAGGCCATTGCCGTGGGTGCCCACTACGACAGCACGGAATTCAGCTGCGGAGCCTGGGACAACGGGGCCGGTGTGGTGCAGGTGCTGGGTTTGCTAGAGCATCTGGCGGCCCATCCTCCGCGGCGCGCAGTGCAGGTCATTTTCTTCGGCTCCGAGGAGGTGGGGCTTATGGGCTCCCGGGCCTATCTGGAGGCTCATCCGGAGCTGAAAGCGTCTCTGCTGGCCATGGTCAACACCGACGTGGGCGGCAGCTATCTTGGAAAAGAGATGATCGTGGTGACAGGCACCGAAACGGCTGAGGACTATGTTCGGAGCGTTTTGTACGATACCGGATATTCCGCAAGGCTCTCCTGCGGGGTCATGAGCAGCGATTCTATCATTTTCTCAGATTACGGCATCCCCTCTATCAGCCTGGGACAGTTCCCGCCCCAGGGCGGCGGCTATATGCACACCCGGTACGACAACATGGAGATGATCTCCCAGGAGGTCCTGGATGTGGAAGTCCGGTTCCTAATCGCGCTGGTGGACCGGCTTGCAGGTGCGGAGGTATTTCCGATTCCGCGGGTGATCCCCAAGGATCTGCGCCAAAACATTATTGACTATTTTGGCACGGGACTGAGCCACACAGAGACGGTGACGGAGTTCCCGGAGGAGCCGGCACGGAACAAACCGCTGTTTTAATACAAGATGACACCTCCCGCCGGGCGTCCCCGGCGGGAGGTGTTTTCTGATGGTCACAATTTGCGCTGGAATGTCAGTATGGCGCAGTGCGATTGTTTTTTGGAGTTGGCGCGCTATAATAAATTTAAGGAATTTTTCAATATGGAAAGGAGCGAGTTTTATGAAAAAATGGACAGTGATGCTGCTTGTCATGGCGATGCTGCTCAGCATGGCTGCCGGCTGCGGTACGCCTGCGGCGTCGTCTGCCTCTGCGGCGGCATCGGCAGGGCCGGAGCAAGTGGCGGAAACACCGGAACCCACGGCGCCGCCTGCGGCATCCTCTGCCGAGGAACTCAGTGCCCGGGAGCCGGAGATCGACTGTGATGAGGTCTTGGTGGTGGTACACACCAACGATGTGCATGGCTTCATTGATATTGAGCCCTATGTGAAAGCTGTGGCTGATTCCTATAAGGAGCAGTACGGAGAGCAGAACGTGATCACGGTCAGCGCGGGCGATGTATTCGCGGGCGGCAACGCAGTGGCCCATCTTTACAACGGTGAAACCATTCCCCCCATTATGGATGCGGCGGGCTATGATCTGCTGGCCCCCGGCAACAACGACTTTAACCTGGGCGGCGATCAGCTGCTGGCCTTGGGCGGTATGTTTGAAAATACCGCGGTCGTCTGCGCCAATCTTTTTGAGCAGGTACTGGATGAAAACGGTGAGGTGGTCGTGGACGAGGACGAAAATCCGGTGCCCGGCGAGACCATCTTCCCCCGGACGCTGGTGCAGGAGACTGCGGGCGGCGTGAAGGTCGGACTGTTCGGCCTGACGATCTCCGGCGGCCCTGTGACAGATGCCTTTGCCAGCATGGGCTCCGTCCAGGCGGCTCAGGAGGCTGTGGACCTGCTGAAGCAGGACGACTGCTCCGTGGTGGTCGGCGTAGGCCACACGGGCTGGAATGACGACCTGGTGACCCCCAGCTCCAATGATGTCACCTCTGCCGAGCTGGTCAAAGAGGTGGAGGGTATTGACGCCTATGTGGACGGCCATAGCCATTCGGTGATCGAAGGCGGCCTTGGCTGGCAGTGCCCGGAGACCGGGACGCTGGTCAATCAGGCGTCCTGCAAGGGAGAATGCGTGGGCGTGATGATGCTCTATATCAAGGACGGCAAGGTCGTGGAGAAAAGCGGCCGGCTGATCATGGAAGAGGAACTGAAAAGCGAATATACCCCCGATCCCGAGGTCCAGAAGGTTGTGGATGAGGCTTGGGCACAGCTGGCGGCCGATGCCGGAGAGATGTATCTGGAGTCGGAGCATTTCCTCAATGGTCTGCGCACCAGCGAGAGCGAGGACGGCCGCTCCATCCGCACCGATGAGACCAACCTGGGTGACCTGGTGACAGATGCCCTGCGGTGGACCGCCAAGGCCGATGTGGCCATGATGCCGGGATTCCGTATTCGCGCTTCCCTGCAGCAGGGAAAGATATACGCCATCAACCTGTATGATGTCTTTGCCAATGGCTGTGACCTGTATACCTTTGAGATTACAGGACAGGAACTGCTGGAGAAAATGGCAAAGAGCCTCATAGACCTGCCCAACGAGTCCACCCAGTTCAACCAGATCTCCGGCGCCAGCTACGGCTATTTGACAGAGAGCGAGGAAACGGCGGATGGCGGAAAGCGCTTTACCATCATCGATCCCATGGTGGGCGGTGAGCCGTTGGATGTCAATAAGACCTATATTCTGGCGGCGGATGCCGGCGGCCCCGACGCGCCGGAGGATCAGGATCCTCTGTTTTCCGGTATGGAAGCCGCGGCGGAGGCCGTGGGCACATACCTGAAGTCCGGTGAGGCTGTGATCCTGCCGGATGTGGCGCTGCCTGACAACCGCATTGTGCCCATGGAGGAGGCTCCTGCGGGTGCTGTCACCTATACGGTGGAATTGGAGGCCATGGCGGCCGGCGGCCCCGGCGGTCCGCCCCCGGCCTGATCGCGCAGAATAGAGAAACGCCCTGGAAAGCAGCGCTTTCCGGGGCGTTTTGCATGAAAGATATATTGGAAATACCGCCTTTGCGCCCCGCAGGCGGCTTTTCATCCCCTCATGAAAAGCCGGCCTGCAAGGTGTGGGAGGTATGGTCCCAAGAAGTTAGATATAAAAGAGTTTCCGTGCCTCCCGGGTGAGTTCCTCCCGGAAATCCGGGTGGGCGATGGCGATGAGGTTCTTCGCACGGTTCTGCACCGTCTGGCCGCGCATATGGGCCACGCCGTACTCCGTTACCACCATGTCCACATAGGGCCTCGGAATAGTCACCGCCGCGCCGGGGGTCAGGATGGGCTTGATCTTGCTCTCGCCCTTGTTGGTGGTGGAGTGCATGATGAGAATGCTGCGGCCACCGTTACTGTGGGCCGCGCCGTAGGCGAAGTCAAAGCCGCCCCCCGGGCCGGAATACTGCCGGGTGCCGATGGTCTCGGAGCAGACCTGGCCGGTGAGGTCGATCTCCATGATGGCGTTGATGGATACCATATTGTCGTTCTGCTTGATGATCATGGGGTCCGTCACATAGCTGGCAGGGCGGATGATGCAGTCGGGGTTCTCGTGGAGCATATCGAACAGGTGGGACGTGCCACCGGCGAAGCAGAAAATGTGCTTGCCCGGGTTGAGATTCTTCCGGGCGCCGGTGATGATGCCCTTTTCCACCATGGTGCCCATGAGATTGGTGAACATCTCGCTGTGGATACCCAGGTCTTTTTTGTCCATGAGATTCCGGGCGCAGGCATTGGGGAGAGACCCGATACCCAGCTGGATGGTATCGCCGTCGTGGACCAGTTCCGCCACATACTGGCCGATGGTGTTATCCACGTCGGAGGAGGGAGCGTCTTGGATCTCATAGATGGGGTACTCCGCCTCATAGAACGCATCCACGTCCTTGATGTTGATATCCACACCGCCGTTCACGGTTTTCAGGTTCTTGTTGACCTCCAGAATGATCTTCTTGCAGGAGAGGGGGTCAATGTCCCGCTCCCACATCTGGGAGAGATTCACCTGGAAGTTGCCGTTTTCGTCCATGGGGGTCACGGCAGCGCAATAGACGTTTCTGGGGTTGGCCTCGTTATACCAGAAGGGCTGGTCCCGAAGATCGTTGGGAACAAAGGTGCAGTTGCCCAGCTCCAGCGGGCGCTGCCAGCCCTTGGAGAAGAAGGCGGACTGGGTGAGAATATGCCCCTTGATGCCCTCGTTCTGGAGAAAACCGAAATCCGAGGAGCGGCCCTTCAGGACCGTGACGCCCTCCACCCGGGGGGCGATGGTGTGGAGCTGCTGGCACATGAGCAGGGGCTCATTGCAGTCCTTGGCAAAGCAGATATGGTCGCCGGACTGGATCATATCCAGACAGTCCTGAAGGGTACGCTTTTTTTCTGCGTACATCTTTTTATAGTCTTCATAGGTATAAGCCATATTGAGTACCTCTTTCCCGGGACGGCCCGTAGTATTTTTCTGTATTTTATCCCGATTCCCGCCGTATGGTAAAGAACATTTTGCACACTCTTTTTGAAAAGTGATGTACAAAAATGCACTTTTGTTCAGCAGAAGTGCTGACAAATGCGGATGAATTTGTTATACTATGCACATCTGAACCGGAAGGGAGCTGATTTGATGCAGGGGAATACCCTGTCCCGGGATCTGCATGAGCTGGTCCAGTGCCAGAGCCTGCAGGAGCTTTTGGATACGGCCCGCCGGCGGCTGGAAAGCCCCTTGATTCTAGCGGACCTGACCTTTCATGTGCTGGCCATCACCCCGGACCCCGCCATCGAGGACCCCCGTTGGGTCCAGATCAATCAGGAGCGGTGCCTGCCGCTGAATATCGTCAATATCTCCCTGTACCAGTCGGCCCTGCGGTCCGGGACCCCGGTGCTATCCACCGATTCCACGGGGCTGTCCATAGTCCGGTGCGCCGTATCCCAGGAGGGAAAGCTCATCGGCTATCTGCTGTCGCCGGGCTACGGTGGGGTGCCCGACCAGGAGCAGCTGGACCTCATCAGCATCCTCAGCGACCTGGCCGCCCTGCGGATGCAGAAGGATCTCCATTACGCGGAGTATCCGGAGGATATGCTGGAATTCTTTATTTCCGACTTGTTAAACGGGGCCATCACTGATGAGCAGAAGATCATGGACCGGTGCCGGTTTTTCAAGTGGAATCTCAAGATGCCCTACCGGGTGCTGACCATCTGCCCGGAGCAAAAACGGGATGCCGCCCAGGGGGCAGACTATCTGGAGCTGGAGCAGCACCGGCTGGCGCTCCAGCGGCAGTTCCCGGAGGCCACGGCGTTCTTGTACGGAAGCCAGATCAAGCTGGTGATCCATGTCTATGACCAGACCACCCAGGATGCCATCGTCCTGCGGGAACTGGAGAACTGGCTGCACAGCCGGGGACTGCTGGCCGGGGTCAGCCAGACAGCTTGGCACCTGCGGAACCTCTCCGGGCGGCACCAGCAGGCCATGAAGGCCATACAGATGGGCATGCTGCTGGAGGGGGCGGGGCCGCTGTTTCACTCCACGCTGATAAGATCGTTGATCTTCTCCAGCC
>CABSAB010000086.1 GCA_902475515.1 uncultured Eubacteriales bacterium
GGCGTCAAACTGCTGGAGGGCCGTGGGGAGGAGCGTGGGTCATATCACCGGACCAGGCACGGATCTGGAAGATATCCACCAGACCCTCGCAGAGCTTGCAGTACCGGACAAAGTCCTCAGTGGTATAGCCGCCGTCGGGGAACTCCCGGCCGGAGATTTGGATTTCAATGGGGAAGTCCTTTCCGCAGGTGTCCTTGATGGTCCGGAACAGCTCCAGCGTCAGCCGGGCGCGGTTTTCAAAGCTGCCGCCGTATTCATCCTTCCGCTGGTTAAATACCGGCGACAGGGATTTTGCCAGGATGGATGTGTCATAGCTCATATAGATATTGACCATATCAAAGCCGATGCTCTGAAGCTCCTGACAGCGGCGGGCAAATTTTTGGATAAAGGTCTGAATTTCTTCCTTGGTCATGCCGGGCAGGGGCTTGCCGTCCCGGCCGAGAATGCACTCGGGGCCGGGCTGCAGAACAGACTCCGGGATGACGGACATATCGTAGATATCCGAAATGCCTTTGTCGGCGGGCACATAAATCATGGTGGAGGCCGAGGCCACGGAGCCGTGGGCGTGGATGCGGTCGATCATTCGCCGGAAGCAGCGCTTTACCAGGCGGTTTTCCATATCATATTCACTGGTAAACATGGCGTGGGGATCGCAGTCCCGGAACATGCCCGGGGAGCAGGTGACAATGGCCGCACCGTTCTTTGCCAGGGAGGCGGCGAAGTTGATGGTCTGCTCGGTGGGCCAATTTTGGGGACCCTGGATGCCCTCGGGGATACATTTGGAGTTGATGAGCCGGTTTTTGAGGATCAAATTGCCGACCCGTACCGGGCTCAAAATGTTTGCATATCTATGCTGCATAGCATATACTTCCTTTCTTGTTTTATGGTTCATATGCTTCCAAATAGCGGTCAATGCAGCGTTGTAGCCCGAAGTCATATAGCTGTGCAAGAAATGCATCCCAATCAGCGATAAAACTGTGTTCCCCATGACGAACTTCAAAACTTCGGTATCTGCATAGGTGGAGAGGTCACTCCAGATAGCATTATACTCCGCAGCCTCCTCTAAAGTCAATTCCACCCCGTTTGGCAGGACAAATTCACTGTCTTCGCTGGGGTCCTCAACTGCAAAGGAATCGGCGTCCCTAATACCCGTGAGGGTTTTATGCTGCGGTCAGCTGATGGATTTATAGCACGAACGGGATACATTCGGCGTGCCGTCGCCCGTCAGGTAATAATCCTCCAAAATATCAGAGAGCAGCAGCTTTGCTTTTTGAATATCCCGGCTGTCGGGGCGGCGCATCAGGTGGTGATGATAATTCCAGCTCCCTTCCACCCGGGTGCCGTCGCCCAGCGTATAGACCTTGGGGTCGGGCTTTGGCTTGCCATGCTCGTTGATCTTCGCGGCGTCCTGAAGGAGCGCGCGCAGCTTTGGATCGGAAAATTCCTCCGCATCGGGCGCTGCCATATACCGGTCAAATACCGCCGTGGCTTCCATGGTATTCACACCCAGATATTCGCCCAGATTTTTCATTTTGAACATGTTGATCTCCCGGCCCGGGCAGGTGTACTCCCCCACGCAGTGGATGCCGTGCTCGTTCAGCCACAGCCGGAGCTGGCCCATGCCTGCCTCGGTCTCGTCGGGACCGTAAAAGGAGCCTCCGTAGGTGATGAACGCAAGACCCTTGCGGTCTTCGCCCCGGTTGGCATGCTCCCAGCCGGCTCCCTCCCGGTAGAAGATCCCCGCATCGGGGCCGTGGAGGGCCAGCAGCTTTGTGAGCTGCGGCATGGGAAGCCCGCCGATCAGGCCGGAACCGATGCAGACAAACTCATAGTCCTCAAAGTAGGCCTGCCGGTCCTTCAGCTTTTCGCCCTGGGCCTTATACAGGTCCACAGTGAACCCATAGAACTCAAACACCTCCCGAAAGGCCAGCGCAATCTTCTCCGTATTTCCGGACATGGAGGCATACAGGATCAGTGCTTTTTTCTCCATCGTGCTCCTCCTTTCAGGCCACGCCGCCACGGGCGCAATACCGGGTATAGGCGTCTTGGATGATACCGGTGACTGCGTCGACGCCCATTCCCTCCAAGGTCTGGCAGTAGGCGTCAAATTCCGTCAGCGGGGCATCTCCGGTAATGAACTTCAGGGTATACTCGGATACATAGGTGTTGATATCCGCATCCTGCCGGGCAAAGGCCTCGCTCTCCTCGGAGGTTAGGGTCAGATAGTTCAGGTTTACGATTGAATAGCAATCCTCCGCCGCGGTATTGATGGCCTGATCTGCTGTCCAGACCTCTACGGCAGCTTCTGCGGAAGGATGCAGTGTGCCTTTTTCCGCATCGGCATCAAAGAGAGTGCAGTAGTTCACGCAATAGAGCATTTTCATACCGTCAACAGAATAACCGTCGGGGTTATTGAGGATCAGATCGGTATACTGCGGGACACCATTTGCATCCAGCTCATAGCTTTCGCCCTCGATGCCGTAGGTGCAGAGGTCCGCGCCGATATCGCTGTACCAGAAATCGCACCACCGGACGGCCAATTCCGCATTTTCTCCATCCGTAACGGAGAAGATGGACTGCAGTTCACTGGAAGACGTGTGCGCGGGGATGGCCCGGTCTGCCTCCCGGTGGATATTGACGATACCCGCAAGCTCATAATCCGGTGCAGTGGTGCGGCCGGCTTCGATATAGTTTCCGATATAGTCCGCCTGGGCGGGGAAAATGCCGCTTTCGCCGGAGGTCACCACACTGGTAAAGGTGGAGAAGGGGCCGTGGAGCTCAAAGGACACAAAGTCGTTGGAAATGAGCCCCTCCTCATACCACTGGTGCATGGTGGTGAGGTATTCCAGAAATTCTGGACTGGTGGGGCCGAAGGTCACCGTCCCGTCCGGCCATGCGCAGAAGGTGTCATTATAGCCGCCCATGGTGGAGATGTAGGCCGCCGTCCAGGCAGAGGTCAGGCTGTTGTATGTGCCGGAGGAGCCCATGGCCAGGGGCATAGAGGGATGGAAGGTATCCTTGAACGCAGTGAGCACGTCGTGGTAATCCTCCACGGTCACAGGGGCATCCATCTG
Source organism: uncultured Eubacteriales bacterium (assembly GCA_902475515.1). Lineage (GTDB taxonomy): Bacteria > Bacillota > Clostridia > Oscillospirales > Oscillospiraceae > HGM13006. Next base: position 3,075 of record CABSAB010000086.1, read on the forward strand.
CACCTGGTCCAGCCAGTCCTGACGGATGACCCAGCCCTCATAGACCCGGCCCTCCTGCTCGGCAATCTTGTAGAAAGCGCCCAGCTCGCCGTCGTCGGTGGTGATCTTCTGGTATATCTGCGGATTGCGGGAGAGAAACCCGTCATAAATGGGGCACTGCGCCAGATAATCCGCAAGATCCACAATGATTCCTTCGGAGATGGCCTGGGAAGCGCTTCCGTAGTTCCCCAGGAAGTTATAGATCAGGTCACAGTAGTCTCCGGAAGCGATCATCAGATTGAAATTTTCCCCTTCGGTCATGTCCGAGACCTCGGTGAATTCCACATGGATTCCGGTGAGGGCCTCCGCCTGCTGAATGCTTTTACAGTCCGCGTAGGTGTTCAGAGGCGCGTCGCCGGCGAAGTTGGTGCGGGTCCACACCGTCAGCGTCTCCGGGCTTTCCACCAGGGGCAGCGACACAGAGCGGTCCAGGGGTTCCGGCTCGGTGGGCTCTTCCACAAGGGATTCCATGGCGGATCCTGCGGAAACCTCCGGGGCGGATGGGGACGCCGCCTCGGCGGAGGCTTCCACAGTGGAAAAGGATTCCGCATCCCCAGTGGATGCAGGTGCTGACCCGGTGGGGCTTCCGCAGGCAGAAAGCAGGCCGAGGATCAGCAGCATCGTAAGCAGCTTGGTTATCATCTTTTTCATTCCGGTCATTCCTTTCGATTCTATATGGAAACAGCATCAAATTCTGCTGTCTCTTGCGGTTTTGTTCCGAATTCGATATAATGGGGGCATTCAAGCGGAAAGGAGGCGCCGTCTATGGAAGCGCAGGATATGCAGCATAAGAGCACCGTCTCCAAGTATCTGAATTTTCTGTTTACCCGTTCGGCCAGCCTGGGAGAAGCCTTTTACATCCACATGGAGATCGACGGCATGTACCTGGGAGAGGGCGGCTTTGCCGTGGTTTTGCTGGAACTGCGGGATGTGGAGAGCGCCGCGGAATACTTTTCCCTGACGGAGCGGCTGGAGCAGGTGCTTCGTGAGAAGCTTGCTCGGTTTGCTATCCACTACGTGGACAGCTATGACAACCGGCTTTCCTGTCTGCTGGCGTTCCCAAGACTCCGGGCAAACACCCCGGCGGTGGCGGAACAGATGGGCCAGCTGCGCAGGCTTCTGGAGGAGGTTCATAAGACATTCACCGGGGAAACAGGGAAGGGCCTGATCTGTGCGGCCAGTAATATGGAGTTTGGCACCGCCGGGATCCAAATGGCATACAGCGAGCTGACCGACCATTTGCAGTATCTCCGGTTTATGCAGATGGACTCCGGTGTGGCAGCCCTTTCGGACGCTGAGGGCAGCACCCGGTCGCAGATGGACGAAAATCTGTTCCTCAGCGACTGCGCCGATCAAATCTCCCGGCTGCTGCAGGGGCGGCAGTATTCCGAGGCAAAGGCGCGTATGCTGCTGGCCCTGGACTACTGCATGACGGCAGTGCCGTGGTTCTTTCCCAATATGCGGCTGCGGCTAATTACCTTTTTCAACCATCTGGTGTTGGCATTGATCCAGCAAAATCAGATCGCACGGAGCTTTTTTTCGGCCCATGATATACTCACCGCGCTGATGATGGCAGAGACCAGCCAAGATCTGCGCGCTGAGGCAGAACAATTTTGGCAGGGGCTGGTGGCCCATCTGGAGGAGATGGAACGGCAGCCGGACCTGCTTTGGGTGGCGGCGGTCAACGAGTATATTGCAAAAATGAGCACCGACCCCAACCTCAGTGTGCTGCAGATTGCCGAACACTTCGGCATGGCGCAGCCCGCAGCCTCCAGCCGGTATAAAAAATACGCCGGCTGTACGCTCTCCGATGGCATTCAGACCACCCGCATCCGCCACGCCAAACAACTGCTACAATCCTCCGCCACGCCGCTGGGGAAAATCGCGGAGACAGTGGGCTATGGCAGCCTGGTCAGCATGAACCGGGCCTTTCAGAAATATGAGGGGGTAGCGCCCCGGCTGCTGCGGTCCCACGGATAACTTTATTGTAAGGGGATATGCGGCCCGCCGCAATTTCCAGTTCCGAAGTGTTTGATCGTGCTGCATAACAATTCGTATACAGGGATAGGCTGAGATGAAATGTGCGATTTGACATGGAAGCAACGTTTGTTTGAAAAACAGGACAATATTCTCGAATTTATCGCATAGGATATATTTTTGCTGTGGCAGATAAATCACATGAAACAACACATCCGGTATAAAATGTCTGCTTTTTGATGCGTTTGTGCCACTTGATGAAACTATATGGCTCCATGACGGGAGGTGCCTGGCCGTGCAGCACAGATCCGAAACCGAAAAGAACCTGCAAAAGCTGCGGCTGCTGCAGCTGATCGCAAAAGATACGCCCACCATTCCGGTAGACACAGAGGAATGGTTCTGCATTCTGCTGCTCGACATGCAGTTGCCGGACGCACCCCAGACTGCGCCGGGGCAGTTTGAGCCGCTGCTGGAGCAGCTCTCGCCGGCCGTCATCCCCGTCCAGTACGGCAGCGAATATGTGGTGCTGTTCTCCGGACAGCGGCAGCGGTTCCTGGAGGATTATCGGCAGTTGGTGGAAGCTTATCTGATACAGCTGCGGTCCCGGTGCGGCGAATCCCTTTGCTATGTGGTCAGCCCGCCTGTAGGGGGCGTAAACCTGATCCCCCGGGCCTACCGGATTGCTAAGACGGAATTTGACCAGCGGGTATTCCGCAAGGAACGTCCCGCGGTATTCTTATCCATAGAGAGCGCCCAGGCCGGAGAGGAGCCCCTCTCCGCTGCGGGCAAGGATATGGAACGCAGGCTGTTTTTAAAGCTGGTCAACCTGGACTTCGACGGTGCAGCTGCATGTGTGCTGGAGCTGGTTTCCGCCGTGGGGGAATCCGGAAGCAGTGATGTTTCCCTGTTAAAGCTCCGGCTGTTCTGCCTGCTGGAAAATGCCGCCTACTATTTGGCCTTTCGGGCGGGGAAGGATCAGGCCCTGCTGGACGTGATGCCCCATTATCTGGGGAGCTTTTTGAGCGCGGCAGATGTGGATGTGCTGTCTGAGCAGACCTTTCATTTGATCCGGCTGCTAGAGCAGGAATTCAGCCCATCGGACAGCTCTGTTTCCAAACTCATCAACCGGATGCTGGGTTATTTCAGCGACCACTACATGGAGCAAGGGCTGACGGTGGCCTCTGCAGCGGCTCAGTTTCACATGAGTCCCCAACAGCTTGCACGGGATTTTAAGAAGCTGGTGGGGGTGAGTCCGTCGGTTTATCTCATGCAGCTCCGGCTGGACCGGGCCAAGCAGCTGCTTCTGGATACGGCCATGAGCAACGAGCAGATTGCCCAGCATGTGGGCTTTGGGAATGTGAAGCGGCTGTACCGGGCCCTGCAGCGCTCTGATGGGGTCACCCCCGGCCAGTTCCGAAAAGGCGGCGGAGCTATGACACAGTGATTCATAATGTCC
>CABSAB010000087.1 GCA_902475515.1 uncultured Eubacteriales bacterium
CCCTGACGCCGGAGGGGTTCCGCCTCCCGGGCCACACGCCCCAGAAACAATCGGGCATCCCGCTGGCGGAATTTCTCGCCGGGGTCGGAGCGGTTTTGCAGGTAAACCTTGATATACTGCTCCGTCTGGGCAGCGGTGAGGCCCCGGGCAGTGACCTCCTCCAGGATCAAAAGCCGCTGGGATTCGCCCGGCAGCCGCAAAAGCGCCCGGGCATGGCGCTCGCTGAGACCCCGCTCCCGCAGCTGCTGTTGGAGCTTTGGCCCCAGGCTCAGCAGCCGCAGCTTATTGGCCACTGCCGATTGGCTGCGGCCAAGGCGCGCCGCCGCCTGGGCCTGGGTGAGGCCGCTCTCCATGAGGTACTTTTGCAGGCATTCGGCTTCGTCGAAATAGTGGAGGTCCTCCCGCTGGAGGTTCTCCGTCAGAAAGATCAGGGTGCTGCTGGCAGAATCGGTATCCAGCAGAATACAGGGCACCTCCGAAAGGCCTGCCATACGGGCCGCCATGAGCCGCCGGGTCCCGGAGACCACGGAAAACTGCTCGCCGCTGCGCCGCACGGTCAGAGGCTGCAGGACCCCCACCTGGCGGATACTCCCGGCCAGTTCCTGGAGCTGCACGGTCTCCCGGCTGCGGTGGGACGGACTGGCATGGACCAGCCGGATCGGCAGATACAAAATTCGCCCCTGGGGGGCCATTTCAAAGGCCATAAGATCCCTCCTCTCGGGATCTATTATAGCAGTCCCTCCACAATATTCCAGAAAACGCTGTCGAATTTTCCCGGCGGCGTAAAATCTCCGGGACGTGGAACATACTGTCAAAAAAGAGACGTACAGTACGGATTTTGATACCGGGCATTTCGTTGCAATGGGGGTGAAAATCCGGTATACTTCTATCCAGATGAATGAAACTGAGGAGGCTATGGTATGGCTTATGTGATCAATCAGGCGCTGTGCTCCTGCTGCCACCAGTGCAAGGCGGTATGTCCTGCGGATGCAGTGCGTTTTAAGGGCGCAAAATACTGGATCGACCCGGAAAAATGTATCGAGTGCGGGCTGTGCGCGGAGAACTGCCACAACTGCATCATCACCAAGGATGGCGCCGCGCCGGAGATCCCGGCGGCCCACGGACCCATCGCCATGGACTGCGATGTGGTGGTCTGCGGCGCAGGCGGCAGCGGCCTTGTGGCGGCGGTGAAGCTGGCCCAGGGTGGGAAAAAGGTCATCGTCCTGGAGAAAAACGGCCAGGCAGGCGGAAACACCTGGTATGCCGGGGGTTTCCGGACCCACTATTCCAAAAAGCTCAAGGAGGCCGGAGAGCCGGACACCCGGGATGAGCAGATCCGCAAATTCCTCATCGACACCCTCTGGAAGGAGGACCCCCAGCTGGTCTACAACATCTATCAGGCCACGGAGGGACTGGTGGACTGGCTCATGGAGGACTGCGGCTGCGGCGAGGATTTCGAGGTAGGGACCACCCCCTTCGGCGGCAAGGGCATGATGTTCCGGAACAGGACCGGGCGGAAGTTCAAGCGTATCGACACCTCCATCGGACCCGGCGGCATGGGGTCGTTTATCGTAGAAAAGCTCATGGAGCAGTGTGGGAAATGGAACGTCCCCGTGCTGCTGCGGCACGAGGCCAAGGAGGTCCTGAAGGACGAAGGGGGCAAGGTCTGCGGCATCCTGGCCACGGACGGGGGCGGCGAGATCCGCATTTCCGCCAGGGCGGTGGTGCTTGCAACGGGCTGCTTCTCCCACAACGTGGAATATCTGGAGAAAGCCACGCCGGGCTTCTTCGCCCCCGGAGAACCGGTACACCGGTTCTCGGTGCCCACCTGCACCGGCGACGGCATCACCATGGGCATGAAAGCCGGGGCGGACATTGACTGGGAGAACACCAAGGCCCTGATGCTGGGGCCCGCCCATCATCCCTTTGGCTTTGCGGGCGTGTGCATCTGCCGGGAGCCGGAGGTGGTGATGTTCAACCAGCAGGGGAAACGCTGGGCCAATGAGATGGACAACACCATGGCCCTGCGGTATCTGTTCCTGAAGCAGCCGGAGTACATCAGCTGGGCGGTGGTGGACCAGAACCTGCTGGATACCATTGCAAACCGGCTGGCCGATCAGGGCCGGGACGGCCCCGACGGCGTTGCCATCCTCCGGAACTATCAGCAGGAGGCCGATGAGGAAGCGGCGCTGGACACTCCGGTAAAAAAGGCCGACACCCTGGAGGAACTGGCGGAAAAGATGGGAGTACCCGTCAAAGAGTTTGTTGCGCAGGTTCGGCACTACAATGAAATGTGCAAAAACGGACGGGACACGGACTTCTTCAAGGACCCCAAGTGCATGATCCCCCTGGAGAACGGGCCTTACTACGCGTTCTTTGAAAAGCGCTTCCAGGAGAACGCCGCCGGCGGCATGAAGATCGACAGCCGGACCCGGGTGAAGAACACCCAGGGCGGCATCATCCCCGGACTGTATGCCACAGGCGACAATGCACGCGGCATTCTCATTGGCGGCGACATGGGCACGGACTATGTGGAGCGGTATATCTCGGCGCTCACCTGGTGCGTGGCCAGCGGATTCATTGCGGCCCAGACGGTCGCGGAGGATTTGGGATAAGACATACGGAAAACGGCCACCCGAACGGGTGGCCGTTTTTTTGCGCGTATTTTGCATTTATTTCAGGACGACATTCTCCTCGCCCAAAAGCTCCCGCAGCTCCTGGAGCATGATCTCCTCCACGGTGCAGCCGGCGCCGGCCATCTTGCGGGTGTCGGCGTAGAACAGCACCGCCTTGGTGTTGCCGGGGAACATCTGCACGATGGCCCGTGTCTTTTGGTCCTCCCTGCTGCCCATGGTGGGAAGCCGCAGATAGAGGGTATTGCAGACCGGGGCGCTCTCGGCCTGGGGCGCCGAGACGACCGCGCCCTCTCCAAGATCGTCCATGGGCAGGGCGCTGTCCACCAGAATCTGGGGGTCCTTTTCATCCCGGACGGAGATCTTGCCGCGGATCAGCACGGCGTTATTCTCCTCCAGGCATTTGCCGTATTGGCTGAGGGTCCGGGCAAAGCACAAAAGCTCTATGTCGCCGGTATCGTCCTCCAAGGTCACATAGGCCATAAGGGTATTATTGCGGGTGGTCTTGGTCTTGACCTTGGTGATAACCCCCGCCACGGCCACAGTCTGGCCGTCCCGGAAAGCGCCGGATTCCGTCTCGCCAAAGGCCAACAGGATCTCGGAGATGCGGACGGCCCCGGCCCCCTTGACCTTCTCCCGGTAGTCGTCCATGGGATGGCCGGAGAGGTACAGGCCCGTGGTCTCCTTTTCCATGGCCATCTTCTCCTTGGCGGTGAGCTCCGGCACATCCGGCAGGGGTACGGCCTGGACGGCGGTCTCCTGGGTCTCGGGCAAGTCAAACAGGCCCAACTGGCCATCCAGATTGCGCTTCTTGCTGTCCGCCACGGCGCTCATGACCATCTCATAGACCAGGAGAAGCTGCTTCCGCTTGGCCCCGAAGCAGTCCATGGCGCCGCACTTGATGAGGTTCTCCACGGTGCGCTTATTGAGGTCCGTATCCGCAAGGCGCTGGCAGAAATCCTCCAGTGAGACGAAGTCTCCGCCATTGTCCCGCTCCTGCATGAGCTGGCGGACAAAGCCGCCGCCGATGCCCTTAATGGCGCTGAGGCCGAAGCGGATGCCATCCTCACTGACGGCGAACTGGTCGCCGGACTGGTTCACATCCGGCGGGAGCAGGGGGATGCCCAACTCCTTGCACTCGGCAATATACTCGGCAATCTTGGCGGTGTTGTCCAGCACGGAGGTCATCAGGGCCGCCATATACTCCCGGGGATAGTGGCACTTGAGATAGGCCGTCTCATAGGCCACCTGAGCGTAGCACACCGCATGGGCCTTATTGAAGGCGTAGGACGCAAAGTCCAGCATCTGATCGTAGATGGTGTTGGCCACCTGCTCGGACACGCCGTTTTGCAGGGCACCGCAAATCTCCCGCTCGGGATCGCCGTGGACAAAGGTCTGCCGCTCGGCCTCGATGACCGCCTGCTTCTTCTTGGACATGGCCCGGCGGATATTGTCGGCCTGGGGCAGGCTGTAGCCGCCCAGCTTCCGGAATATCTCAATAACCTGCTCCTGATAGACGATGACGCCGTAGGTAACGGCCAAAATAGGCTCCAGCAGCGGGTGGGCGTATTTTACATTTTCCGGGTGATGCTTATTGGACGTAAACTTCGGGATAGAATCCATGGGACCGGGGCGGTACAGGGCCACGATAGCCGTCAGGTCTTCAATGCTCTGGGGGTGCAGCCCCACGCACACGCCGGTCATACCCGTAGATTCCATCTGGAACACACCGGAGGTGCGCCCGGCGGTGAGCATCTGGTAGGTGGCCTCGTCGCCGTCCTGGACTTTGCTGATGTCAAAGTCCGGCTCCCGCTTGCGGATCAGCTGCTGGGCGTCCTCGATGACCGTCAGGTTCCGAAGGCCCAGGAAGTCCATTTTGAGAAGGCCCAGCTCCTCCACGGTGGTCATGGTGTACTGGATCACAATGGTGTCATCGTTCCTTGCCAGAGGGACATAGGTATAGACCGGGTCCTTGGTGATGACCACTGCCGCAGCATGGGTGGATGCGTTCCGGGGGAGGCCCTCCACCTTCCTGGCCGTGTCGATGAGGGTCTTGACCCGCTCATCGGCATCGTAGCGCTCCTTCAGCTGGGGGGACATTTTCAGAGCGTCCTCCAGAGTGATGTTTAAGGTGCCGGGCACCAGCCGGGCCACCTGGTCCACCTCGGCATAGCTCATGCCCAGGGCACGGCCCACATCCCGGACAGCGCCCTTTGCCTTCATGGTGCCGAAGGTGATGATCTGGGCCACATTGTCAGCCCCGTATTTCTCCGTCACATAGTCGATGACCTCCTGGCGGCGGTTCACGCAGAAGTCGATATCAATATCAGGCATGGTCACACGGCCCGGGTTCAGGAACCGTTCAAAGTACAGGCTGTACTGCAGGGGGTCCAGGGTGGTGATATCCAGGCAGTAGGAGACCATGCTGCCTGCGGCACTGCCGCGGCCGGGGCCTACGGGAATGCCGTGGTTTTTTGCGTAGGCCACATAGTCCCAGACGATGAGGAAGTAGTTGACGAAGCCCATTTGCCGGATCATTTCCATCTCATAGCGGAGCTGGGCCTTCTCCTCCTCCCCTGCCTGGGGGTAACGTTTTGCAAAGCCTTCCCAGCAGAGCTTTTCAAAGTACTCGTCGTTGGTGTACCCCTCCGGCGGGAAGAAGTCCGGCAGATGGTAGCTGCCGAATTCAAACTCCACCTGGCAGCGCTGGGCGATCTTATGGGTATTTTCAATGGCCTCCTGATCCTGGGGGAACAGCTCGGCCATTTCCGCTTCACTTTTGATATAGAATTCCTCGGTCTCGAATTTCATGCGTCCGGGGTCGTCCACGGTCTTTTGCATCTGGATGCACATGAGCACATCCTGGGCGTAGGCGTCCTCCCGGGTGAGATAGTGGGCGTCGTTGGTGACCACCATGGGAAGATTCGTCTCCTTGGCAATGCGCCGGAGGCCCCGGTTTACAGCCATCTGATTTTCGATGCCGTGGTCCTGCATTTCCAGATAGAAATGCTCGGGGCCGAAGATCTCCGCCATGCGCTTTGCCGCGGCCAGCGCGCCGTCATAGTCATCGGAAAGGAGCTTGCGGGGCACCTCGCCGGCAAGGCACGCCGACAGGGCAATAAGCCCCTCATGGTGCTGCTCCAGCAGCTCGTAGTCCACGCGGGGCTTGCCGTAGAAGCCCTCCACAAAGGCCTGGGAGACCATATAGCAGAGGTTCCGGTAGCCGGTCATATTTTCGCACAGGAGGACCAGGTGCCGGTTTTCATTGTCAATACCATGGACCCGGTCCCGGCGGGAACGGGGGGCCACATAGACCTCGCAGCCGATGACGGGCTTCACCCCGGCCTTTTTCGCGGCCTTGTAGAAGTCGATGACGCCGTACATGGCCCCGTGGTCGGTAATGGCCACGCTGTCCTGGCCCAGGGCCTTCACCCGCTCCATGAGCTGGTCGATGCGGCACTCGCCGTCCAGGAGGCTGTATTCCGTATGCACATGTAAATGGGTAAAGGCCATGATGGCACCTCGCTTTTCTCATCCGCAATTTTCATTTTCCCACCAGGAAAATTGCTCCGTCCCGGCGGAGCCGGGATACATCACCGATCTACGAATTTTCGGTTATTGCTCACTGGAAGCGCATACCATGCGCTTCATAAACCGTTCTGCCGCCCGCAGTGTCATCCGGTCATTTTCAAAGGTCAGGGCCCGCAGTGCCTCCTGATAGGGCAGGACCATCACCTTTAAAAACTCCTCCGGATTCCGGTGGGCCTCCTGATGGTCGTACTCCGCCAGGAAGTAGACCACACGCTTATCGTTGCCGCTGGGCAGATGGTATTGCACCGTCCGGCGAAAGCCGGGCAGGATCTTCGCCCGCACGCAGGTCTCCTCCTGAACCTCCCGCAGGGCGGTCTCCCG
>CABSAB010000088.1 GCA_902475515.1 uncultured Eubacteriales bacterium
CCTCGCCCTACGACTTCTACCAGTACTGGCGGAATGTGGGCGATGATGATGTGATGAAGTGCATCCGGATGCTCACATTCCTGCCTCTGGAGCAAATCGATGCCATGGACGCCTGGACGGGGAGCCAGCTAAACCAAGCCAAAGAGATCCTGGCCTATGAGCTCACCAAGATGGTTCATGGAGCGGCGGAGGCTGAGAAGGCTCAGAACGCCGCTAAATCCATTTTTTCCGCCGGTGTCTCTGCGGACATGCCCACTACGGAACTGGCCATTGAGGACCTTACAGATGGCACCATTGGCGTGCTGAGCCTGATGGTAAAGTGCGGCCTTGCCAAATCCAACGGCGAAGCCCGGCGGCTGGTGCAGCAGGGCGGTGTGTTCGTGGAGGACGAAAAGGTCACGGATGTGGCGATGGCTGTTACGGAAGCACAGCTGAAAGAAGGCGTTGTGATCCGAAAGGGGAAGAAGATCTTTCATAAGGCTGTGCTTGGATGATGTGTACCTTTTGCCAGATCATTTCAGGGGAGCTGCCAGCTATGAAGGTGTATGAGGATGCGTTTACCTGCGTGTTCATGGATATCGCGGAAGATGTGGACGGCCACATGGTCGCAGTTCCTAAAAAGCATGTGGAAAGCATTTTTGACTGTGACGAGATAACTTTACAGCATTTGATGAATACTGTCCGGCGTGTTTCCACCCACTGCGTGAACCAATGTGGTTATGAAGGCGTCAACCTGCTAAACGCCAGCGGCGCATGTGCAGGGCAGTCGGTGCCGCATTTTCATATTCATCTGATCCCCCGTAAAACAGAAGACGGGATCAACGCATGGCCCAATTTTCCCGGAAGCCACGCTCAGCTTGCGCAGATTTACCGAAATCTCCAAATGGGGGAGGGGACAACGTAATGCTTGTAGTTCCGTTTACAAATTCCTATTTGGAGGATGTTTATTCGATTCAGCAGCAGGCGTACCGCCCTCTTTTCGAAAAGTATCAGGATACGGAGACAAACCCTTATATGGAAAGCAAGGAACAGGTCGCCAAAAAATATGGAAAACTTGGAACCTACGGCTATGTATTCCTGGAAAACGATATCCCAGTGGGCTCTGTACGAATCGTATCCAAGGGTAATGTTCGAAAAGTGTCTGCGTTAGCGGTACTGCCTGATTATCAAAACAGAGGAATTGCGCAAAGGGCCCTGAAAGAAATCGAGCGCAGGCATCGGGAGTCCAAAATATGGGTGCTGGACACCTTGATGCAAGAAGCAGGAAACTGTCATTTATATGAAAAAATCGGTTATCGTCGAACCGGTACCCCTGTTGTTGTCAACGAGAAACTAACTCTGGTGCGTTATATCAAACAGCGATAAAAGAGCAGCGGCTCCAACAGTGGGCCGCTGCTCTTTTCCCATTAGTCAAATAACAATTTCTAATTTGCTAAGATATACGACATAATATGATAGATATTCCCATAACCAGCAAACTGTGTGATATCCGAAAAATCCGCACTGACCGGCACCCAAAGCAACTCATTTTCTTCTCCGCACACTTTGATCGGCGTACGCAAAATCCCGGTATAGACCTTCATAACGCAATCTTCCATCGGATATGTCAAATCCATCACATGAGTCAGTAGAATTTGATCCGGCGGGATCGCTGTTTCCTCCTGTAGCTCCCGGTATGCCGAGGCCTGATGATCTTCGCCACGTTCTATCTTTCCCCCTACAAAGTTTAAGAGTCCTTTGTATGGGGCTTTGCTTCGGCGGCACATCAGCACGTGCTTTCGCGCGGGATCAAATACAACAACAAGATTAAACAGCATCATCTCAGCCAAAGGGCCGTTCTTCCGGCTCCACGCCATAGGCCGCCTGGCACAGAGCCAGAGCTTCCTCCTCCTCGTGCTCGGGGATCAGGATGGAGATATCCACCGTGGAGGTGGTGATCATCGTCACGCGGATATTACCCGCAGACAGCATGGAGAACACCTGCGCCGCAACGCCCGGCGTATTGACCATGTTGCTGTCAAAGAAATTCACCTTGGTCATGCCCACAGCCACTTCCATATTCAGCTCCGGATATCTGGGCTTGAAACCATTCACCACAGGCATTAAATTCCCCATGGCATCCACAGAAATAGTAAAGGCAATGGAGATTGTCTCGCCCTGTGGGGCGGTCTGAGAGATCATATCCACGTTGATCCCGCTTTCGGAGATCGCCGTCAGGATTTCTCCGATGATTTTGCTCTCACAGGGAACATTCCGCAGGGTGACCAGTGCGATGTTCCGGCAGTAGGTGACATTTGAAATATTGCCCATGTTAAACTACCTCCGATACCAAATCTTCCATATTGTAAAGGCCCGGTTTTTCACAGTCCGCCAGAAACTGTGCCGCTTTCAACGCTCCATTGGCAAAGATCTCTCTGGAGTAGGCCGTGTGCTTGATCTCCAACACCTCGTCCGTTCCCGCAAACAGGATCTCATGCTCACCGACAACGGTGCCGCCCCGGACCGAGCTGATGCCGATCTCCTGCCGTCCTCGCGGCTTTCGAACCGAATGCCGCTCGTAGACATATTCCGGCGCCTGGGGCAGGGAAGCTGCCGCAGCGTCGGCGATCATCACAGCCGTACCGCTGGGCGCATCCAGCTTGCGGCTATGATGCTTTTCCACGATCTCAATGTCACAGGTATCGCCCAGGACCTTTGCCGCCTGGCGCACCAGCGCCAAAAGCACATTGATCCCCAGGCTCATATTGGCAGAGCGGAAAATACGCAGCTCCTTGGATGCCGCCTGGATCTCTGCCAGCTGCTCCTCGCTATACCCTGTGGTGGCCAGGACAATGGCGCTGCCGGTCTTTTTACAATAGGCGAGAAGGGCAGACAGTGCCGCAGGGTTGGAGAAATCGATAACACAATCTACCTGTCCGGGAAATTCCATAGGGTCTGCATAGACCGGATAGCCGTTTTTCTTTTCCGCATGGACATCCACGCCTGCGGCAATTTCGATCCCATCCCGCTGCGCACACATAGCCGTGACCACCTGGCCCATTTTTCCGTTACAGCCGGAAATCATGATGCGTGTCATTGGTACAACATCCTTTCTTTATGCCCTCAGAGGAGCTTAACCGCCGCCAGCGAGGCCTTCAGCCGGGCAAGGTCCCGATCCTCCATTTCGCACAGGGGCAGGCGCAGGGGACCCACATCCATGCCCATGAGATTCATAGCAGTCTTTACCGGAATCGGGTTGACCTCACAGAACAGCGCGTCAATCAGATCCATATAGGCAACCTGCATGGCCGCCGCTTTCGGATAATCCCCGTCTAGGCAGGCAGCGGCAATTTGCGCAATCTTGTCTGGAACGATATTTGCCGCCACTGAGATGATGCCCTTAGCGCCCAAAGCCATAAAGGGAACAATCTGGCTGTCGTTTCCACTCCAGATATTCAGTTCTTCCCCGCAGGCCGCCATGGTCCGCACCACGATATCCGTATCACCGGAAGCCTCCTTCACGCCGTTGACCAGAGGATGAGCGCTCAGCTCTCGATAGACTGCAACCGTCGAAGAAACTCCCGTGCGGGAGGGGACATTATACAAGATCGCCGGAATGCCCGCCGCATCCACAATCTTGGTATAGTGCTGGATCAGTCCCTTGGGCGTACATTTGTTATAATACGGCGTTACCAGCAGAATACCGTCTGCACCGTAGGCGGCGGCCTCCTTGCTCATCTCCATGGCATGGGCCGTGTCGTTGCTGCCTGTGCCGGCAATGACCGGGATACGTCCGGCAACCTTCTCCACCGTGTATTTGATGGCAGCCAAATGCTCATCGTCCTTCAAGGTGGCGGATTCTCCAGTAGTGCCACAGATCGTGATGGCGGAAGTGCCGCCTTGGATCTGGAATTCGATCAGCTCTCCCAGCTTGCCGAAGTTCACGGAACCGTCAGCGTGCATGGGGGTGGCAATGGCCACGCTGGAGCCGGTAAACAGGGGTGTTTTCATAGGAATTCCCTCCCTTTACTTTTTGTCGATGTAACCTTCTGCACAGAGGAGCTCACCCAGCAGAACAGCCCCACCGGCCGCACCCCGCAGGGTGTTGTGCGAGAGGCACACAAATTTCAGATCGTACTGGGTGTCCGGACGAAGCCGGCCAATAGAGATGGCCATGCCCCCTTCCAAATCCCGCTGCAGCCGGGTCTGGGGCATATTGTCTTCTTCAAAGTAGTGGATAAACCGCTTGGGTGCATGGGGCAGCTCCAGTTCCTGGGGCCGTCCCTTGAAATTCGCCCACATATCCTTGATCTTTTCCAGATCCACAGGCTGCTCAAAGGACGCAAACACTGCTGCCATATGGCCGTTGGACACAGGCACCCGCAGGCATTGGGCCGTAATATTGGGCGCAGTGGCGTTGACGATCTGACCATCCTCCACACGGCCCCAGATCTTCATGGGCTCCCGCTCAGACTTTTCCTCTTCGCCGCCGATGTAGGGGATCACATTATCCACCATCTCCGGCCAGGTCTCAAAGGTCTTTCCGGCGCCGGAAATGGCTTGATATGTACATACAAGCGCCTGCTTTAACCCAAAGGCCTCCTTGATGATCGAAAGGGCAGGCACATAGCTTTGCAGGCTGCAGTTGGACTTCACCGCGATAAAGCCTCGTTTCGTTCCCAGGCGCTTCTTCTGGGCGTCAATGACCTGGATATGTTCGTTATTGATCTCCGGGATCACCATGGGCACATCCGGCGTACCGCGGTGGGCGCTGTTATTGGAGACCACCGGACACTCCAGCCCTGCGTAGCGGTATTCCAGCGCCTGGATGTCTTCTTTCTTCATATCCACGGCACAGAACACAAAGTCCACCATCTCCGCGATCTGCTTTGCATCCGCATCCGCATCCATGACCGTCATAGTCTTTGCCCAGGCGGGAATCTCCACGTCCATGCACCACTTTTTTCCCACAGCCTCAGCATAAGGCTTTCCTGCAGAGCGGGGAGAGGCAGCCAGGACAACGGTCTCAAACCAGGGATGGCCGTCCATCAGGGTGATAAACCGCTGACCTACCATACCGGTGGCGCCAATAATTCCTACTTTATATTTTTCCATCATAATCGCTCCTCTGATTCATTATAGATGATTTTTTTCAAATGGTTCCCAAAAAACAAAAACGGCCAGCAGGGGAGTACCTACCAGCCTTCATATATACAGACACTCCATATATATGCACCTTGCAGATAGCGCTCCATCCTAAAAAGAATGACAGCCGCAGAGCTATTCGCCGCTGCGTCCAGACCGAAGATGTCCGCACATCCCGAACTTCGGCAAAATTTCCTTTCTCCCCAGCGTGAACGGATCGCGGAATCCTGACTAAGGGTACTGATAAATCTTGCAACCTCTATCCAAATTCAATTTACTTTTTACATCATAACATAGACAAATGTGCCATGTCAAGAAAGGGAGTATATAAGAATCCGCAGTTTTTCCACTGATTTTCAGGCACTTTGCCGGGAATCTCAAAACAGGTCAAAAAATTCACTGTTTTGATTCTGTTCCGCTTCGATCTCTTTTTTTACCTGCTCCAGAATCACCCGGCAGACATAGCGGTTCAAGCTCTCGCCATGCTTTTTTGCACAGTAATCGATCAGCTTGCGGCTGCCTTTGGGCAGAGCCATGTTGATTCGGTCGTAATGTGCGGCAGTATATTTGTTGTTGGCGCGAATCTTCGCGTCGCTGTTTTTCTTATCATTCATTTGGATCACCAATAAAAGCTTATCACATTTTCTAAGACTTTTCTACAGCACTTTATAACAAGATACAATGTTACATAAAACGCTGTTCTATGCGACATTGTATATTCATTTGTCAAAGGACAAGAAAATGCTTGCTTCTCCTTGCACTTTGTACTATCATAAGAAGCGATATATTTAAATTAAAAAAGCAAAGAGGAACGATTGTGAAAACAAGCGATTTTTATTATGACCTCCCCCAGGAACTGATCGCGCAGACGCCTTTAGAGCGGCGCGACAGCTCCAGGCTGCTTGTTCTGGACAGACAGTCTGGGATGCTTTCTCACGAACACTTTTATGACCTGCCGGAGCATCTGCGAGCGGGAGATACCCTTGTACTCAATGACAGCCGCGTACTGCCGGCCAGACTTTACGGCCACCGGGATCCCACCGGCGGAGCGGCAGAATTGCTGCTGCTGAAGGATCTGGGCGAAGGGCAGTGGGAGTGCTTGGCCCGCCCCGGACGCAAACTGAAACCCGGCGGTAAACTTTCATTCGGTAACGGCGAGTTGACCGCCACCATCCTAGAGGACCTGACTGAGGGCAAAAAACACATCCAATTCCACTACAACGGCATTTTTCTGGAGGTCCTGGAACGGCTGGGGAAGATGCCGCTGCCGCCATATATTAAGGAGGAGTTGGCGGACGGAGAACGGTATCAAACCGTTTATTCCCGCAACACCGGTTCTGCCGCCGCGCCCACGGCGGGACTGCATTTTACGCCGGAGTTGCTTA
>CABSAB010000089.1 GCA_902475515.1 uncultured Eubacteriales bacterium
CGGGCGGTGGGTTATCCGCTGTTCGTTAAGCCGGTCAAGGCCGGGTCCTCCTACGGTGTCACACGTGTGGAGGGGGAGGCGGAGCTGCTTCCTGCGGTAGAATTGGCGTTTTCCTATGACGATCAGGTGATTGTGGAGGAGAACATTGAGGGCTTCGAGGTAGGCTGTGCGGTGCTGGGGAATGATCTCCTGATCACCGGGGCGGTGGATGAGATCGAGCTTTCCGGCGGATTTTTCGATTTCACGGAGAAATACACCCTCAAGACCTCGGCCATCCATGTGCCTGCCCGGATCACCCCCGGAAAGGCCCTGGAGGTCCAGGAGACTGCCCGGGTGATCTACCGGACGCTGGGATGCCGGGGCTTTGCCCGGGTGGATATGTTCCTGACGCCCAAGGGGGAAATTTATTTTAATGAGGTCAACACCATCCCCGGCTTTACGGCCCACAGCCGCTATCCGGGCATGATGCGGGCCATCGGTATCGAATTTTCGGACCTGCTGGACAGAATTTTGACATTGGCGGTGGAAGTATGAGCGTGCGGGAATATGTAACGGACTACTCTAAAGGGGATAATCTGTGGCTCTATTGGAAGCTGTTTTTTCTCCGCAGCCGGACAAGCGTTCGGCCGGTGAAGGTGCTCTCCAACCTCCTATGCAGCCGCCTGGCCCACCGGCATGGGGGCTATATCGGAAATGGCGCAAAGCTTGCGGATATTCCGTCCCTGCCCCATGGTATTCATGGCATTTACATCTCCCGCTATGCCGCCGTGGGCGCAAAATGCCGCATCTATCAGAATGTGACCATCGGCGAGGTGAACGGCAAAGCCCCCACCGTGGAAGATCATTGCCTGATCGGCGCCGGGGCGGTGCTTTTGGGGGATATCCGGGTGGGCCATCACGCCAAGATCGGCGCTGGGGCGGTGGTGGCGGAGGATGTGCCGCCCTATGCCACAGTGGTAGCCCCGAAGATGCGGGTGCTGGAAAGAGGCGAAGCCTGATGGACGCTTTTCTCGGAAGCCGTGCCTGGATCGAGGTGAGTCGGAGCGCCCTGGGGAATAACGTGGAATTCCTCCGCAGCCGCCTGCCGGAGACCTGCCGCCTGATGCCCGCTGTCAAGGCTAATGGCTATGGCCACGGTGGCGTTTTGGTTTCCCGCATGCTCCAGGAGCTGGGGGTAGACGCCTTCTGCGTGGCTACGGCGCAGGAGGGCGCGGAGCTGCGGCAGCAGGGGATTGCGGGGGAGATCTTGGTGCTGGGCTGTACCCAGCCTGAGGATTTCCCGCTCCTTTGCAAATGGGAGCTGATCCAGACGGTGGTGGACTATCCCTATGCCCGGTCCCTCCATGCGTATGGCCGCCCCGTCGCCGTGCATATCGCCGTGGATACCGGGATGCACCGTCTGGGGGAGCGCAGTGACCGGCTGGAGGATATCCTCTCCATCTATGAACTGAAAAATCTCCGGGTGGAAGGGCTGTATACCCACCTGTGTGTGTCGGATTCTCTGGAGCCTGCGGATATTTCGTATACCAAGGCCCAGGCAGAGGCCTTTGATACGGTGGTCCGGGCGGTCAGGGACCGGGGCTATGCGGTTCCCAAGGTCCATATGCAGGCCAGCTATGGGGTCCTGCTGCATCCGGAGCTGTCCGGGGACTATGCCCGGGTGGGCATCGCCCTGTACGGCCTGCTTTCCACCCGGGAGGATACTGCCCACTGGGGCGGGGAACTGACTCCGGCCCTGTCCTTAAAGACACGGGTGGCCTCTATCCGGACCCTCTATACCGGGGAGAGCGCCGGATACGGTCTGTGCTATACGGCCCCGGCAGACCGCCGGATCGCTGCCCTGTCCATCGGCTATGCCGACGGCATCTCCCGGAGCCTCTCCTGCGGCAAGGGTGCCGTGCTGATCCGTGGCTGCCGGGCCCCCATCATCGGTAGGATTTGCATGGACCAGACCCTGGTGGATATCAGTGATATCCCGGATGCTGCCCCCGGGGACACCGCCGTGCTCATTGGCCGGTCCGGGGAGCAGGAGATATCCGCCTGCGACCTCAGCGAAGCCACCGGGACCATCACCAACGAGACCCTCAGCAGCCTTGGCAGTCGTTTGGAGCGGGTGCTGGTGGATTGATTAATATACGAAAGCCGTGGCGGAATGGAAACGCATTCCGCCACGGCTTTGTCTATTATTTAACGCTGGTCCTTAATAATGGTTCCGTAGTGCATCACAAAGGGCACATCCTCCAGTGCACGGAAGCTTTCGTCTACGGTGCCGCGCACAGCGATGAGGTTTGCCAGCTTGCCTGCTTCGATGGTGCCCTCTTCCATGGCGGTACCGACGACCTCCGCCGCGGAGCTGGTACCGGCCTTGATAGCCTCCAGGAAGGGAACACCGCTTTCCACCAGCTGGCGCATTTCGACGGTGGGGATCACCGCATCCTTTTGCCAGTTCCGGCTGTGCATCAGGTCTGTACCCAGGACGATGGTGCCCCCGGCATCGTAGAACCGTTTGAGGTTCTCCCGCATGATCTTGTTCTGGGCCTTTTTCTGCTGGGCCATCTCGGCCGGGTCCATGCCGCCAGGCCCGCCGGGACCGCCCGGCATATCCATGCCCGGAGGCGGCTCCATGGCCTTGTCGGGATCGCCGATGGTGGTGACCATGGGGATGTGCCGCTGTACCATCTGCCGGATCAGGCTGTCCGGCATGGGATCGTTCGGCGTGTGTGCCGCCTCGCCAATGCCGCAGTCCGCCATAGTCTGAAGGCTTTCAGAGGTTCCAATATGGCAGGCGGTGAACATCCCCAGGGCTTTCGCTTTGTCCGTGATGGCTGAGATCATAGCATCAGACATTCTGGGGGCACCTGGCATACCGTCGGCAATGCCGACCTTGATGCCAGGGAAGCCCAGGGTGTGGGCCGCTTCCACCGCAGCAGCGGCTTCTTTGGGGGTGGTGATGATATTGCCCACGCACCGCCGGGGATCGGGGCCCGCACCGTAGCCTCCTGCTACATCGATGTACTTGCCTGTGGCAATGAGCCGCGCGGTCTCCGGCCGCCCGTTCATTTCTGCGATCCAGGGGGCGTATTCCTCTGCGGGCTTGGTGCACAGCATGCCCAGCTCCCGGACGGTGGTGACGCCGTTTTGCGCCCAGGCGGTCAGGGTCTCGTCGGTGAAGTGGTCATCGTGCATGGCCACATGGACATGAGCGTCGATGAAGCCCGGCAGCAGCGTCCAGCCGGACAGGTCCACGATTTGGTCGCCGCCGTCCAAATTTTCGCCAACGGATGCAATGTGTCCGTCCTCCACCAGCACGTCAAGGGGCTGGTTTTCGTGGTCCCGGTCCAGAAGCACGGCGTTTTTCAGCAAAGTTTTCATAGGGGAAACCTCCTGCTCTCATCAGTTCTTTGAAAAAAGTATAGTGGATGGGATGGCCGTTTGCAAGGACTTTCCGTGCGAAAAGCCATTCAGGTAATTTCCTGCAAGTTTCCTGCCAAGTTTTTTTCCTTTCCACTTTTTTTATGGGCCGCAGTGTGCTATAATATCAGAATTAAGATGGACTAGTTATAGACACCCACCCAAAAGAGAATTTACATGGAAAGGATATTTTTCTATGAGTTTATTTTCAAGCACTATGTCCAAGCTGTTTGGCACCCATTCCCAGCGGGAGGTGAAGGCCATCACCCCGCTGGTTGACAAGATCGAGGCCCTGGGCGATACCTACCGGAAGATGTCCGAGACGGAGCTCAAGGGCCAGACGGACCTATTGAAAAAACGTCTTGCCGATGGGGAGACCCTGGACGATATCCTGCCCGAGGCCTTTGCGGCCATCCGGGAGGCGGCGGACCGGGTCCTGGGTATGCGCCCCTACCGGGTGCAGCTCATCGGCGGCATTATACTGCATCAGGGACGCATCGCCGAGATGAAGACCGGCGAAGGCAAGACCTTAGTGGAGATCCTCCCGGCCTACCTCAACGCCCTTGCGGGAAAAGGCGTGCATATCGTCACCGTCAACGACTACCTTGCCAAGCGTGATTCCGAGTGGATGGGCAAGGTGTTCCGGTATATGGGTCTTTCCGTGGGTCTGATCATCCACGGCCTCACGAACGACCAGCGCCGGGAATCCTATGCCGCGGACATCACCTACGGCACCAACAACGAGATGGGCTTTGACTATCTCCGGGATAACATGGCCACCTACAAGAGCGAAATGGTCCAGCGGGGCCACAGCTTTGCCATCGTGGATGAGGTGGACTCCATCCTGATCGATGAAGCCCGGACGCCCCTCATCATCTCGGGCAAGGGCGAGGCGTCCTCCGTTCTCTATACCCAGGCGGACAGCCTGGTGTCCCGGATGAAGAAGATGGTCTTCACCGACACCGACGACAAGGAAGCCCAGGACGACTACAACTGCGATTATATCGTCAACGAAAAGGACCGCACTGCTACTCTGACGGCCTCCGGCATTAAAAAGGCCGAGGAGTTCTTCGGCATTGAGAACCTGTCTGATGCGGAGAACACCACAATCGCCCACCATGTGAACCAGGCCCTCCGGGCCCGGGGTGTCATGAAGCGGGACATCGACTATGTGGTGAAGGATGGCGAGGTCATCATCGTGGACGAGTTCACGGGCCGGTTGATGTACGGCCGTCGGTACTCCGAGGGTCTCCATCAGGCTATCGAGGCCAAGGAGGGCGTGGATGTTGCCAATGAGTCGAAGACCCTGGCCACCATCACCTTCCAGAATTTCTTCCGCCTTTACAACAAGCTTTCCGGCATGACCGGCACCGCCCTCACCGAAGAGGACGAGTTCATGCAGATCTACAAGCTGGACGTGGTGGAGATTCCCACCAACAAGCCTGTGGTTCGGGTGGACAACCCCGATGTGGTCTATAAGACCGAGGCGGGCAAGTTCCGGGCAGTGATCCGGAAGATCGAAGCCGCTCACGCCAAGGGGCAGCCTGTGTTGGTGGGTACCATCTCCATTGAAAAATCCGAGGTGCTCTCCAAGCTCCTGAAGAAAGAGGGCATCCCTCATAACGTTCTGAACGCCAAGCACCATGAAAAAGAGGCGGAGATCGTGGCCCAGGCCGGCAAGCTGGGGGCTGTGACCATCGCCACCAACATGGCAGGCCGTGGTACCGATATCATGCTGGGCGGCAACCCCGAGTATATGGCCAAGAATGATCTTCGCAAGCAGGGCATGGAGGAGGAGCTCATCAACGAGTCCACCTCCTACGCCGATACGGACGACGCTGAGATCCTGGCGGCCCGGGCGGCCTATACGGAGCTCTACGAAAAATATCACGCTGTCACAAGCCAGGAGGCCGAGCAGGTCCGGGCGGCAGGGGGCCTTTTCGTCATTGGCACCGAGCGCCATGAATCCTGGCTTGTGACAGCGTGATATTTTTCGTAGAGCTCCCGCCGCATCGACAACCAGCTCCGGGGCCGTTCCGGCCGTCAGGGGGACCCCGGCGAGAGCCAGTTTTATATCTCCCTGGAGGACGACCTCATGCGCCTGTTCGGCTCCGAGCGGGTCTCCGCCATGATGGACCGCCTGGGCCTGGACGAGGACACCCCCATTGACCAGAAGATCCTCTCCGGCGCCATCGAAAATGCCCAGAAGAAGAAAGAAGGACTGAACTTCCAGACCCGAAAGAGCGTGCTGGAATACGACGACGTTATGAACACCCAGCGGAAGGTCATCTACGAGCAGCGCCAGCAGGTGCTGGACGGGGAGGACCTCCAGACCGCCCTTCGGAATATGCGCAGCACCATCTTCGCCTCGGAGATCCACGGCATTATGGGCGAGCGGGAATATCTGGAGAGCCGGGAGGAACTGCAGAATATTCTGAAGACCATGGAGGGCCTGTATTTTCCCAAGGGCGCCTATGCCCCCAGCGATGAGGAACTCAGCAAGATCACTGCGGAAAACCTGCTGGAGACCGTCATGGACCTGTCGGACAAGACCTATGCCGCCAAGGAAGCGGCCTATGGCGAGACCCTCATGCGGGAGGCCGAGCGGGTCATCATGCTCCGGGTGGTGGACGAATACTGGATGGATCAGATCGACGCCATGCAGGACCTCCGCCAGGGCATCGTCCTCCGGGCCTATGGCCAGAGCGACCCCGTGGTGGAGTACAAGCGCGAAGGCTTTGCCATGTTTGAGGACATGATCCGTGCCATCCAGGAGGAGACCACCCGGCGGATGTTCCTGTTCCGCATTCAAAAGAACGAGACCCTCAAGCGCGAGAAAGTGGCCAAGGTCACCGCTGCGGGAGCGGGCGGGGATGGGTCCGTCAAGAGAGAACCCATGAAGAAAAAGGTCAAGGTGGGCCGCAACGATCCCTGCCCCTGCGGCTCCGGTAAGAAGTATAAGAACTGCTGCCTGGATAAGGACATGGCCGCAGGAAAGCACAGCGAGTTCTAAGGAGGTCCCATGGGCTTTTACGAACAAACACAGGGCACGCTCCTGTATTACAAAAGCGATCTTATTCAGGAACCCCACGGCTTT
>CABSAB010000090.1 GCA_902475515.1 uncultured Eubacteriales bacterium
GCCCGGGTAATGAGGGCGGGGTCTTTCACGGCGGCGGAGTTTACGGATATTTTATCCGCCCCGGCCCGGAGGATCTCCTGGAAATCCTGTTCAGTGCGGATGCCGCCGCCTACGGTCAGGGGGACGAAGACCTTTTTCCCGGTGTTTTCGATCACATCCACCACGGATTTCCGGGCATCGCTGGTGGCGGTGATATCCAGGAACACCACCTCATCGGCCCCCTGGTCGGAATAGTATTTCGCCAGTTCCACCGGGTCACCGGCGTCCCGGATATCCACGAAGTTCACACCCTTGACCACCCGGCCGTCCTTTACGTCCAGGCAGGGAATGATGCGCTTGGCAAGGCTGCAGTGCCCTATCGGCGTTTCGTCAAACCCGCAGTACGCCAGCATGCTCCAGCCGTCTCCGCTCATATGCGCCTGCTCCACGGCCAGCTTCAAGTCAATGGTACCGGCATAATAGGCTTTTCCGATAATGGCACCGTCCATCTGTATACGCATCAGTTCCAAAATGTCCTTGTTGCAGGAGACCCCGCCGCTGGCGGTGATCTTGCAGGAGACGGCCTCCCGCAGAGCTTTCAGGCGCGAAAGGGACGGGCCGGACAGGGCGCCGTCGGTGGCGATATCCGTGAAGATGATATTCTGCACCCCCAGGGCTTCCATGCTTTTTGCAAAGTCCAGGTAGTCAAGGCCGCTGTCCTCGATCCAGCCGGCGGTCTTGACGATCCCGTCCAGGGTGTCGATGCCCACGGCGATGCGGTCACCGTACTGCTTCGCCGCCTCCCGCACAAAGTCCGGGTCGGTGACGGCGGCGGAGCCGATGACGGCCCGGTAGACGCCCAACGAGAACACCGCCTCCAGGTCGGACATATTCCGGATGCCGCCGCCAAGCTCCACCTTGAGGCCGCTTTGCCCGCAGACGGCACGGACGATCTCGCCGTTTTTCCGGACGCCGTCCCTGGCGCCGTCCAGGTCTACCATGTGGATATACTCCGCCCCGGCGGCACGGAACTCCGCCGCCGTCTGCAAGGGGTCCGCAGACACCTGGTGGACGGTGGCAAAGTCCCCTTTATACAATCGGACGCACTTGCCGTCCTTTAAGTCAATGGCCGGTAAAATGATCATCGGTTCAGCTCTCCAAAATTCTTTAGGATGGTCATGCCCACGTCGCCGCTCTTTTCCGGGTGGAACTGGCAGCCGTAGACATTCCCCCGGGCCACCATGGCAGTGACGGCAGGGCCGTAGTCCGTGGTCATGGCCAGGTCCGCAGGCGCTTTCACCCGGGCGCAGAAGCTGTGCACAAAGTACACGTAGTCCCCATCGGAAAGGCCCGCGGTCAGGGGATTTCCGTTCACGATCTTCAGGCTGTTCCAGCCGATGTGCGGGAGCTTATATGGCGTCTCGATCTTCTCCACGGTGCCGGGGATCAGGCCAAGGCCTGCCGTATATCCCAGCTCTGTGCTGGAATCCAGGAGCATCTGCATCCCAAGGCAGATGCCCAGGAGGGGCTTTTTTTCCGCCTGCTTCCGGATCGCCGCCGTCATACCGCTTCGATCCAGCGCCGCCATGCACTTGGGAAACGCCCCCACACCGGGGAGGATCAGGGCATCCGCTTTCTCCAGCTCCGCCGGGTCCGACACGATCTCATTCGCAAAGCCCAGATAGTCAAAGGCCTTGGTGACGCTCTTGAGGTTCCCCGCGCCGTAGTCGATGACGGCGATCATGACAGGGCTCCTTTGGTGGAGGTCACCCGGTCCGACTGCACCTGCACCGCCGTTTTCAGCGAGAGGCCCAGGGCCTTGAAAAGCCCCTCGGTGATGTGATGGGCATTTTCCCCGTACTCGCTCTTGAGATGCAGGGTAATGCCGCTGTTCATGGAAAATGCCCGCATGAATTCCACCGTCAGGCAGCTGTCATAGTCCCCGATCATGGGCTGGGGCATGGGGGCGTTCATCACAAGATAGGGGCGGCCGGACACGTCCAGGGCGCAGAACTCCAGGCTCTCGTCCATGGGCACATACTGGGAGGCAAAGCGGGTGATGCCCACCTTATCCCCCAGGGCTTCTTTCAGGGCCTGGCCCAGGACGATGCCCACATCCTCCACGCTGTGGTGGCCGTCTACGTTCAGGTCGCCCTGGCAGGTGACGGTGGCACCAAAGCCCGCGTAAAACAGCAGCGCGTGGAGCATATGGTCAAAAAAGCCAATGCCGGTATCGATGTTCAGCTTCCCGCCGTCTAAATTCAGGGACACATAGACCTTGGTCTCCTTGGTCTCCCGGCGGATCTCCGCAGTTCTCATGGTCAAAACCTCACTTGGATGGAATTTGCATGGGCCGTGAGATGCTCGCTCTCGGCCATGCGGATGATCCCGTCCTTGACGCTTTCCAGGGCTTCCCGGGAAAAGTCCAGAACGGAGGTCTTTTTCAAAAAGCTCTCGACGCTCAGCGGCGAGAAGAACCGGGCCGTGCCCGAGGTGGGCAGTACATGGCAGGGCCCCGCCATATAGTCCCCCAGGGGTTCGGGGCTGTTTTCGCCCAGGAAGATGGCCCCGGCGTTTTTGAGCCTTGGGAGCAGGGCTTTCGGTTCCTCTGTCAAAACCTCCAGGTGCTCCGGGGCGATCTCGTTTGCCAGGCCGCAGCACTGGTCCAGGGTATCGCAGATGATGATGGCGCCATAATCCCGCAGGGACTGGCGGATCACATCCGCCCGGCTGAGATAGGCCGTCTGCCGCTCGATCTCCGCCGAGACCTGCTCTGCCAGCTTTTCCGAGGTGGTCAGCAGAACGGCGCTGGCCATCACATCGTGCTCCGCCTGGGACAGCAGGTCCGCCGCCGTGTAGACGGGGTTTGCCGTTTCATCGGCGATCACCAGGACCTCCGAAGGTCCCGCCACCATATCAATATCCAAGGTGCCGTAGGACATGCGCTTGGCCGCCGCCACATAGGCGTTGCCGGGGCCCACCAGCTTGTCCACCCTGGGAATAAAGCCCGCTCCGTAGGTCAGCGCCGCCACGGCCTGAACGCCGCCCACGGCGATCACACGATCCACGCCGGAAACATAAGCCGCTGCCAGCACAGCATCATTCAGATTCTCTGTGGGAGGGGTGACCATAATGATCTCCTCACAGCCCGCCACCTTGGCAGGGATCACATTCATCAAAACAGAGCTGGGGTACGCCGCCCGTCCGCCCGGGACATACACGCCCACCCGGGTGAGGCCCCGGACGAGCTGGCCCACCATGCCGCCGGGCATGGGGCTCTCCCACACACGGGACTTACTCAAAAGCTCCTGCTGATAGGCCCGGATGTTCTCCGCGCTCTGCTTCAGCGCCGCAAGCAGCTTTGCGTCAATGCGCTCTGCTGCCGCCGCCAGGGTGTCCTTTGCTATCTCATAGGGCTCGGCCTTGTCGAATTGCAGGGAATATTCCCGCACGGCCTCATAGCCCCGAAGCCGCACATTCTCCATGATCTCCGACGCGGACTTTACGATCCCCGCGTTCGTCTCCGCGGCCCGCTGCCGCATCGCCTCGATCTGCCGCTGCTCGGCGGCGCCGTCCGCCCTGACCACCGTTATCATGGGGCCACCTCCTCGATCCTCCGGATAAAGTCAAATACCGCTTCCCGGTGAAGCTTCATGCTTGCCGTATTCACAATGAGCCGGGCGCTGACCTCGGCCACGGTCTCAATGGGCACAAGGCCGTTTTCCTTTAACGTCGTGCCCGTCTGGACAATGTCCACAATGCCGTTGGCAAGGCCCACCAGCGGGGCCAGCTCCACGCTGCCCTCGATCTTGATGACCGATACGTCCATGCCCTTGCTTTCAAAGTAGCTTTTGGTGACGCCCGGATATTTCGACGCCACTACGCGGCTCCGGTAGGTGCCGTAAAAGTCGCTGCCCTCGGGCACCGCCAGGGCAAAGCGGCACTTGCCATAGCCCAGGTCCAGCATCTCGCAGAAGCTGCCGCCATGCTCCATGATGGTGTCCTTTCCCACGATGCCCAGATCGCAGACCCCGTGGGACACATAGGTGAGGACGTCCGCCGCCTTGCTCAGCACCACATCCAGCGGATAATTTTCAACGGGGAGGATCAGCTTCCGGGTATCGGCCCGGACGGCTGTGCAGTCAAGGCCCATCTTTTCAAACAGGTCTAAAGAATCCTCCAGCAGGCGGCCCTTGGTGACCGCGATCTTCAGTCGGTTCACAGCAGTTCCTCCGTTTCCCGGCCATGCTCCAGCAGAATCAGCCGCTTTGCGCCCAGGGTGCGGGCCTCCTGCCGGGCCTGCTCCGGCGAATCCGCGCAGGAGAGCATGGCCGTACCCGGGGCCTTTGCTTCCACGCGGCATCTGGCCGCAGCCAGGCTGTCCAGGGTGTAATAGACCACGGTCTCGGGCTTTTGATGCTCCGGCACTGGGAGACAGCTGGCCACTGCCTCCACATCCAGCGCAAAGCCCGTGGCGCTCACGGGAGCGCCAAACTGGCCGATGAGCTTATCGTACCGGCCACCGGAGAGCACATTCCCCGCCGCCCCCTGGCCATAGCCCCGGAAGACGATGCCGGTGTAGTATTCAATGCTGTGCACGAGCCCCAGGTCAAACTGCACCCGCCCGCTCAGGCCCGCGTCCTTCAAAACACGGTAAAGGGTCTCCAGGTAGGCGATCACCGCCGCCGCTTCCTCGTCCGGGCAGAGCGACTTCGCCGTTTCCAGCACCTCCGCCCCGCCAAACAGCCGCGGCAGCTTCCGCAGGGTCTTCCCCGCGGGGGTGTCCGTATAAGGCGCAAGGGCCGCCTCATAGGCCGTGAGTTCCTTATTCTCCAGCAGCATCCGCAGCTGCTGCCCGGTCTCCTCCGGGAGGGCCAGCTGCTTCAAAAGGGCGCCGAAATAGCCCGCATGGCCGATCTCAATGTGATAATCCTGAAGGCCGCAGGCCTCCAGAGCGCTGATGGAGAGGGAAATGACCTCCAGATCTGCCCGGAGGCCCTCCGCTCCGATGAGCTCCACGCCGCACTGGTCGATCTCCGACCGGGCGCCGGTATGGGCGTCGTCCGAGCGGAACACCGTCTGGTTATAGTACAGCCGCAGCGGCAGGGGCAGGCCTTTCAGCTTGGTGGCCGCCACCCGGCCGATGGCCACGGTATTATCCGGACGCATGACCAGGATCTTCCCGGTGCGGTCCACGATCTTCATCATGGACTCCTGGGTCAGGGGATGGCCTGTGGCGGCGATGATATCATAATATTCCACGCTGGGCGTGGTCAGCTCCGAGTAGCCCTGCCGCCCAAACACATCCGTGACGGCCGTTTCCACCCGGCGGCAGGCGGCACACTCGGCAAAAAGCCGGTCCCGGGTGCCTTCGGGAGTGCCGATGGTCTTTTGCATGGATATCTCACCTTTTCTTCGTTTTCTTTACTTCGCTAATATATTATCATATTAAATAGTTCGCTGCAAGGGGCAATGTTCACAATCAGAACAGCGACACCTGCGACGTTTCCGGCAGATCGCCAAAAGCGCCCAGGGTGCGAAGCAGCTCCAAATGCGTTTTACTGACCTTGGGACAGGCGGCGGAGAATTCGTCGATGGAGATGAACTGCTTGTCCTTTCGCCCCTCCATGATATCCCAGGCAGCGCTTTCGCCCAGGCCGGAAACCGCCACAAAGGGCGGCAGGAGCTTCCCATCCTGGGGAACAAACTTCGTGGCGTGGGATTTATAGATGTCGATGGGCAGGAACTCGAAGCCCCGGAGATAGAACTCGTAGCAGGCCTCCAGGGTGGTCATGAGGTCCTCATCCTTGTCCGTGGCATCGGGGTCGTTTTTGATGCGGTTGATATGCTTTTTCACCGTATCCAGGCCCTGGGTCATCATCTCAGCGTCAAAGCCGCCCTTCTGGCTCTTGCGGTAGAAGTAGGCGCTGTAGAAGGCCAGAGGCTCGTGGACCTTGAACCAGGCGATGCGGAAGGCCATCATCACATAGGCCACGGCGTGAGCCTTGGGGAACAGGTAGCCGATCTTGGCAAGAGACTCAATGTACCAGTCGGGCACCCCCAGCTCCTGCATTTTCTCCACCCAGCCCTCCTGGAAGCCGCCCTTTTTGACCTTGCCCTTCCGCACGGCCTCCATGATCTTAAAGGCCATCTTCGGGTCCATGCCCTTTTCGATCAGGAACAGCATGATATCGTCCCGGCAGCCCACGGTCTGCTTGACGGAGGCGGTGCCTGAGAGGATCAGGTCCTTGGCATTGCCCAGCCACACATCCGTGCCATGGGAGAAGCCCGACAGCCGCACCAGCATATCAAACCCGTCCGGCTGGGTATCCACCAGCATCTGCCGGGTGAAGGACGTGCCGAACTCCGGAATGCCGATGGAGCCGGTTTTGCCGATGATAGGGTCGTCATCGGGAAGTCCCAGGGGCTCCGGGGATTTGAAGATGGCCATGGTCTCGGGATCGTCCAGGGGGATCTGCTTGCCGAGGAGAACCGCCTGGCTCTGGGCTGTAC
>CABSAB010000091.1 GCA_902475515.1 uncultured Eubacteriales bacterium
CTGACCAACAGGCGCACCGACGAGTACGGCGGCAGCACCGACAACCGCTGCCGTTACCTCATCGAGATTCTGGACGCCATCCGGGCCAGGGTGGGGCGGAAGCTCCTCATTGAGGTGCGCATCTCCGGTACGGAATTTGAGGAGGGTGGCATCGACCTTCCCGAGGGTCTCCGCATTGCCGAACGTATTCAGGACCATCTGGATATCCTTCAGGTCTCTGCCGGTATGCACAATCCCAAGTGGATGACCTGGGTGCATCCCTGCGGCTTCCGGCCCAAGACGCCCAATGTGGAAGTGGCGGAGTATTTCAAAAAGTCCGGCAAGATCCATGTGCCCATCGTCACCCTGGGAGCCATTGATTCCCTGGATTCCGCCGAACAGATCATTGCCGAGGGTAAGGCTGACCTGGTGACCATGGCGAGAAGCCTCATTGCGGACCCCGAGCTGATCCACAAGGGTATTGCCGGCCACGGCAAAGATATAACGCCCTGCATCAAATGTATGCGCTGCCACGATTCCACCGTCTACGGGCATCATTTCCAGTGCTCCGTGAACCCCACGGCGGGGCTGGACGCCTGCATTGGAAAACTGGTACAGCCACCCCAGCGGGCAAAAAAGGTCGCCGTCATCGGCGGCGGCCCGGCGGGTATGAAGGCTGCCTGTGTGGCCGCCGACCGGGGCCATCAGGTCACCCTGTTCGAGCAGAGCGGCCGGCTGGGCGGTATGCTTCACTATGCGGGTCACTTCTCTTTCAAGTACCCCGTCAAGGACTATATGAACTGGCTGACCGAGCAGGTGGCGCAGCGGGACATCACCGTGAAGCTGAACACAAAAGCCACACCGGAAACCGTTTCGGGCTATGACGCCGTGCTGGCGGCCATTGGCGCGGAGCCGCTGATTCTGCCGGTGCCCGGGGTGGAGCAGGCGAAGATCGCCATAAACACGCTGGGCCACGAGGATACGTTGGGGGCCTCCGTCATTGTCATCGGCGGCGGCCAGGTGGGCTGTGAGACCGCTCTGCATTATGCAAAGCTCGGCAAACAGGTTATGGTTATGGAAATGCAAACATCGCTGGCCCCCGACGCATCCACCACCGGCCGAAACGAGCTTATGACCGAGATCGGCCGGGAACCGAACTTCACCGTCCTCACCGGAGCCAAATGTATTTCCATTACAGCCACCTCCGTCACCTACATAAAGGACGGCAAGGAGGAGACTGTTACCGCCGACAGCGTCGTTCTGGCCGCCGGCATGAAGTCCAAAACCCAGGAGGCGGATTCCTTCATCGGCACTGCGCCGGAATTCTCCGAGATCGGTGACTGCGTCCGGGCGCGCACTGTGGAGTGGGCCACCAAGGAGGCCTATTACGCCGCAGTCAATCTGTAAGCAATCCATACTATAAAGGGTAAAAAAGCCGGGGCGGGAAACCCACCCCGGATAGAAGGAGAGAATTGTTATGACAAATCAGACCCAAGAAAAGGATATTTCCCTGGTCAGCCCGAATTTCGGCGTAAAAGGCTGGGGAATCCTGATTCTGACCTTCCTGTGCATTTTCCTGGACTCCTCGCTCATCAACGACTCACTCAATGTGGTCATCGACGTATTCGCCGGGCAGCACCAGTGGAACAGCAACATGCTCTATGGTTTTTCCACTGTCACCGCCTGGATCGCCGTGGCCGGCGCCGCCCTGTGGGGTGTGCTTTCCAGCAAAATCACCATCCGTTGGAGCTGGGCCGTTTCCCTGCTGATCACAGGCGTGGCATGCCTGTTCTGGGGCAGGGCATCTTCTCCGACAGTATATTTCATCTGTCTGGCAGTCTCCGCTGTGGGCGGCATGGGCTTCTGCTACATCTGCTCTTTGAATGTGATTTCCAACTGGTTCCCCCGGAAAAAGGGCATGGCCATGGGCTGGGTGACCATCGGATTCCCCCTGTCTGCCGCCGTGACCTCTCAGGTGGTAGGCAAGCTGGTGGCCCGGGGCGGCCTACAGCAGGTGTATACCGTCTATGCCGTTGCATCTTTCGTGCTGTGCGTGCTGGTGGCGCTGTTTGTGCGGGATTATCCCGAGCAGGCAGGCGCTTATCCGGACAACAACCATAAATTCGATAACGAAGCGGCGAAAAAAGAACTTCAAGAGGGCCTGGAGTACATGAAAAACTCCCCCTGGACCGTCAAAAAGCTGTTTGCCACGGGCAAGGTCTGGATGATTGCCATTGCCCTGGGCATTATGGAACTGCTCAGCCTGGGGATCATGACCAACTTTGTCCCCCGGATGATGCAGGCAGGCTATGTGCAAGACGGCGGCCCAGCTCCCATCATCTTTATGATGCTGGGCATCGCGGGCATCCTGGCATGCGTGGGCAGCGTGGGCTGCGGGATCCTGGACGCCAAACTGGGGCCCAAGAAGGCCATTCAGATCACCATGGTGGTGGCCATCATTGCCATCGTGCTGAACCTGATCCCCACCACTCCCACCAAGTTCGCCTCCCTGCCGTTCCTGGCCATTATGCTGGGCGGCGCGGCCAACTATCTGGTGTCCCTGACCAATACCATCTGGGGCCGCTACGATTTTCCCATGGCCTATAAGGTCCTCAAGCCCATGGTGGCAGCCATCGGCGCTTTGGGCGTGTCCATTGTGGGCATTCTGGGGCGGACGTTCAGCTACGGCGTTTCCTATGCGGTGCTGGCAGTTCTCACTGTCATCGCCCTGATCCTCATCTCCCAGGTGGATGACACCACCATCGGACGCGGTTGATCCCGCATTTCTGACCAGCCTCAAAAACAGGCCCCCAGCGAATATTTGGCCAAATCCGAATGACGCCGCCGCGGGCAATTTCGGATAGACCGATCCCCCACCCCTGACATAACCAGGTGTGGGGGATTTTGGCTGTTCAAATCAGATATCGCGCCCCTACAGCTTCACCTCGTCGGAATCGCCGCACAGCCATTCCATGGAGACATTCAGGGCCTTGGCCAGCATGCGCAGTTCTCCGTCGCAGACATGGCGCTGGCCCTTTTCAATGCGGGAGATGATCAGCGGGGTCATTTCCATGCCCATAAATTGAATTTTCCGTGCCAGGGCGTCCTGCGTCAGAGGCGGCTTTTGCAGCGCGCGGCCCAGACGCACCCGCTGGGCACAGAGATTCCCGGGGATCAAAAACATACTCTTTGGCATTTCCACGTTTCTTCCTATCTAAAACAGATTTTTTATATCTTTATAGTTGATTTTATATGGAAATAAGATATAATTCAGAATAGACACGATAGAAAATATCTAATATAGATAGAATATGGGAAAAAGGTGGTTTTTATGAGTACAAAAACGCTGTCTGTCCGTATTGACGAAGAACTGGTGCGCAAGCTGCACATCGCTTCCGCCCACGAGGGCCGCTCTGCCAGCGGCCAGGCGGGTATCCTGATCCGGCACTTTGTATCCGCCTACGAAAAGCAGCACCCGGAGCTGTTCCGCACCGGAAATTCCCCCGCAACCCCCGGCAATTGCTGAGGTCAGCCCGAGATCATCGTCATTTCCTCTGAAACCTGCCATTATTTTTGTGTATCTTGCCGTGCAGCCGTCCGTTGACTTTTGCAATTTTCTGTGTTAAAGTATCATCGCACCAAAGCAATAAATTGCAATCGTTGAGGAGAGATGGAAATGGCATTGAAACTCATTATGCTGGTGGCGTTCTTTGCGGTGATGGTGGCAGTGGGCTTCTACTGCCGGGCCCACACCACAGACGTCAGCGGCTTTGTTCTGGGCGGCCGTTCCGTGGGGCCCTGGCTCACGGCATTCGCCTATGGTACCTCCTACTTTTCCGCGGTGATCTTTGTGGGCTATGCGGGCCAGTTCGGCTGGAAGTTCGGCATTGCCTCCACCTGGATCGGCATTGGAAACGCCGTGATCGGTTCCCTGCTGGCCTGGGCCGTGCTGGGCCGCCGGACGCGGATCATGACCCAGCATCTGGGCTCCGCCACCATGCCTCAGTTCTTCGGCCAGCGTTTTAACAGCCCCTCGCTGAAGATTGGCGCCTCGGTGATCGTGTTCATCTTCCTGATCCCCTACACCGCTTCGCTGTATAACGGCCTTTCCCGGCTGTTCGGCATGGCATTCAACATCGACTACTCCGTGTGCATTCTGCTCATGAGTGTACTGACAGCAGTCTACGTCATTGCCGGCGGCTACATGGCCACGGCCGTCAATGATTTTATTCAGGGCATCATCATGCTGGTGGGTATTGTGGTGGTCATCGCCGCAGTGCTGATGAGCAAGGGCGGCTTCCTGGCAGCCCTGGATGGGCTGGCACAGGTCAGTGACGAAACAGTTTCCGCCACCCCGGGCGTGTTCAACTCCTTCTTCGGCCCGGACCCGCTGGGGCTGCTGTTTGTGGTGATTCTCACCAGCCTCGGCACCTGGGGCCTTCCCCAGATGGTGCAGAAGTTCTACGCCATCAAATCCGAGAGCGACATCAAGAAGGGGATGATCATCTCCACCTTCTTCGCCATTGTGGTGGCCGGCGGCTGCTACTTCCTGGGCGGCTTCGGGCGGCTGTTCTCCGATCAGGTGGATCTCGCCGCCGGGGGCTTCGATTCCATCATCCCGGCCATGCTCTCCGGGCTTCCGTCCATTCTCATTGGACTGGTGGTGATCCTGGTACTATCAGCGTCCATGTCCACCCTGTCCTCTCTGGTAATGGCCTCGGCTTCCACCCTGACCATTGATTTCCTCAAGGGCAACTTCATTAAGAAGATGGAGGAAAAGCAGCAGGTGCTGTGCATCCGGCTGCTGGTGGTGGTGTTTATCGCCATCTCCGCCGTCATCGCCCTGGTGCAGTACAAATCCAATGTGACGTTCATCGCCCAGCTCATGGGCATCTCCTGGGGCGCGCTGGCCGGTGCGTTCCTGGCGCCGTTCCTCTACAGCCTGTATTGGAAAAAGACCACCAAGGCCGCCTGCTGGGTTTGCTTTATCTTCGGCAGTGTGCTGATGGTCGCCAATATGCTGTTTCGGACCAGCTTCCCGGCGCTGCTGCAATCCCCCATCAACTGCGGCGCCATTGCCATGCTGGCAGGGCTGGTGATCGTTCCGGTGGTGAGCCTTCTGACCCCCAAGCCGGATCACGCGCTGGTGGAGGACGCTTTCGCCTGCTACAACAAAACCACGGAGGTCCCCCAGAAAACCGCCTTGGGGAACTGATTCAGATCAAAAGACCGCCTTCGGGCGGTCTTTTTTCATAAATACGGGCCGTTCGTCCCCAGAATCGTCAAAAACTTTTCCGGAATAATTTCCGCATTTTTGCACATCCTGCATAGAAAGCCCCCGGAAAACCGGAAAGTTTATGCAAATAGCTACTTGACCCCGGGGCGCTTTATCGGTATAATGAACGAAATTGATATTCCAAAAGGCTATGATGGGAAAAAGTAAGATTACTCCACGCCATACAGAGAGCCGGGGCAGCTGAAAGCCGGCGGGCGCGTATTCCCAAAGAACATCCCGGAGCCGCAGCTCGAACGCAGAAATGCCAGTAGGGTGGGCCGTGGTCAGCACGTTACAGCTGAGTTTCATCACAATGAGCGGATTCGCAAGAATTCATATGGGTGGTACCACGGAAGTGTTTTTTTGCCTTTCGTCCCATGTCTTTTTAGACGGGACGAGGGGCTTTTTTCTATTGCAATGGAAGGATGATTTTCTATGCTGAAACGCACGATCTACTGCGGCAGCCTGCGGGAGGAGGCCATCGGCCGGACGGAAACCGCCTGCGGCTGGGTGCAGACCAAGCGGGACATGGGCGGCGTTGTGTTCATCGACCTCCGGGACCGGGAGGGCATCCTCCAGGTGGTCTTTGACGCCCGGGAGCTGCCGGCAGACCAGTTCGCCGCGGCGGACAAACTGAAAAACGAAACCGTCATCGCCGTGCGGGGCTACGTCCGGAAGCGGGACGAGGAGACCTACAACCCCCGGCTTTTGACAGGCACCGTGGAGCTGCGGGCAAAGGAGCTGCAGGTGATCTCCGAGTGCGATCCCCTGCCCTTTTCGGTGGAGGACGGCACAGGCAACGAGGCTCTGCGGCTGAAATACCGGTATCTGGACCTCCGGCGGCCGGAGATGGTAAATCGACTGAAATTCCGCCACCGGCTGCAAAAGTGTGTGGAGGATTATCTGGACGAACAGGGCTTCCTTTCGGTGGAAACCCCGATGCTCACCAAGTCCACCCCCGAGGGGGCCCGGGACTATCTGGTACCCAGCCGGGTACACAACGGTCAGTTTTACGCACTGCCCCAGTCGCCGCAGATCTTCAAGCAGCTGTTGATGGTGGCGGGCATTGACAAATACTATCAGGTGGCCCGGTGCTTCCGGGACGAGGACCTGCGGGCGGACCGGCAGCCGGCCG
>CABSAB010000092.1 GCA_902475515.1 uncultured Eubacteriales bacterium
CGGGGCCACCGCCGACTGCTTCACCAACCTCCGCCATCTGCGGCATGGGCCTGGGCGAGAGCGTGGCGCTGATCACCGATGGGCGGTTCTCCGGGGCCACCCGGGGGGCGGCCATTGGGCACGTTTCCCCGGAGGCGGCGGACGGCGGCGTGATCGCGCTGGTGCAGGAGGGGGATATTATCTCCATTGATATTCCGAACTGCAAAATTCAACTGAATGTTTCCGATGAAGAACTGGAGAAGCGCCGGGCGGCGTGGGTGTGCCCGGCGCCGAAGGTCAAGACCGGGTATCTGGCCCGGTATGCCAAGCTGGTTTCTTCGGCGGATAAGGGCGCGATTTTGAGAATCTGATCTCGATATGGAAAATCCCTCTGACGCGGGCTGCGCCGGAGGGATTTTTTGCGATTTGCGTGCGTAGTTTGGCGGGGCACTGTCGTCTGATAGAGTGAAAGCGCTTTCAAGGAAAGGAGGCGGCGGAATGGATGAGAAAAAGCTGCTCCGAATGCTGAAAAAACAGCCCAATGAGGCACTGGTTGCGGTTTTGCGGGAATACGGCGGGCTGTTAAACGGCATCGCCCTTGCGATCCTGCGGGACCCGCGGGAGGCGGAGGAGTGCGTTGCCGACGGGCTTGTACGGCTATGGGAGACTGCCGGGCGGGTGAAAAATCCCCGGGGATTGAAAAGCTATTTATGCGCCATTGTGCGAAACGGGGCTTTGGACCGGCGGCGGAGGCTGCTGCGGGTTCAGGAGCTGCCCCTGCAGCAGGAACTGCTGGAGGACTACGGCGGTGAAAGGACCATGG
Source organism: uncultured Eubacteriales bacterium (assembly GCA_902475515.1). Taxonomy (GTDB): domain Bacteria; phylum Bacillota; class Clostridia; order Oscillospirales; family Oscillospiraceae; genus HGM13006. The sequence goes on from CABSAB010000092.1 coordinate 803, forward strand.
ACGGTGTGCTGCTGGGCCAAATATTGACCGAGGCGCTGGATTCCCTGGGAGAGCCGGGGCGGACGATCCTGGTGCGGCGGTACTATCAGGAGGCCACGGTGCGGGAGATCGCGGAGGAACAGGGGCTTTCGGAGCGGGCGGTGGAGAGCTGCCTGTACCGGGGTCGGAAGAAATTGAAGCAAATGCTGTCGGAAGGAGGCGTTTTATATGAAGCTTAGAGATTGGATGGACTGTTATGAGCCGGAGGAAGTGTTGCTGGAGCCGGAGGCTCAGGCGCGGATCATGGCGGCGGTGCGGGAGCGGCTTCCCAAAACGCATCGGCATGGGACGAAAAAGCGGGCCCTTCGGATTGGCCTACTGGCGGCGGCTTTGACGGCGGCCCTGGGGGTCACGGCCATTGCGGTGGGCTACGGCATTTGGGACGCGGCCCGGGAGGACGCGGTACTGGCGGGGCAGAGCGTGGAGGAGTATGTGGAATATGAGGGGCAGACGGCGGCGGGGACCCACGGAAGCGTGAAGCTGGTGTCCTGCATGTGCTCCGGGCGGCAGCTCTCGGTGTATGTGGAGCTGAGTCCGGTGACTCCGGAGATGCGGGAGGAGAACAAGGAGTTTCCGTCCCGGCAGTGGGGCATGGACGTGGAGAATGTATGGAATGCCGAGGCGGCCCAGTGGAGCGAGGATGAACGGGGCGCAGCCATGGCCGGGGAGACCATCGGCGGCGAGGTGGTGTCCTATGACGAGGAAAACCAGACGGAGCTGGTGAATTTTGTGGTGAACAACGGGCCGTTTCTGTATTGTGACGGGGCGGAGCTGGTCTTTTACTGGGATCAGATCTATCATGCCGAGGACTACGACCCGGAGCATCCCGATGCGGAGACTAAGGGGCGCAGTCGGTTAGAGATTTGGGATTACGGGACTTTGACAGTGCCCATCACCCAGAGCGAGGCCCTGGAGTTTGACACGGAGACCGTGGTGGAAAACGACTACATCGATGGAACGGCCACGGTGACGGCGGCATCCCTTTGGGCTGGGTATCTGGAACTGCAAATTTCCACGGATTCCCTGGAGGAATGGTGCGAAAAGCATGGCGGCGGCAAGGAGGCCTGGTTCCTGATCGGCGACGCGGTGGAGGGGCCAAGATCGGAGGCCTACGGCTACGGGCGGCCTGCGGAATATGATGCGGAGGATGCCCAGAGCTATTACGCGGAATCCCTGCACAAGTCGCTGTGGGATATGGTTCGGGAGAGCTATGTGACCCTGGAGGATGGGAGTCGGGTGACACTGGAAGATGCCTATGAGACCGGCGGGGAGGTATCCGTTGATGCAGAGTGGAGCGTCCGGTATGAGCTGAGTAAGGCGCTGGAGCTGCAGCGGGTGGAAAGCATTACGCTGGGCGGCAAAACCTACGAGGTACAATGAAGCATGGGGACGGCGGGTTTCCGCCGTCCCTTTTCTGCGGGGGGGAAGATTTCGGTTGACGAAAGTCTGCGGGCGGGGTATGATATGAATAAAATTGAATTTATATCAGGATGAAAGGATGGATATATGGCTACGTTTTATTTCATACGCCATGGCCAAATGGATGTGTCAATGGTAGGGAAAAAATTCTATAAAGACTTTGCATATAACATGGTTACATTATCAGATAAGGGTATCAAACAGATTCATGAGACAGCAATGGACAAAAGATTGCAAAATGCGGAACTGATTATTACATCGCCGTATGGCAGAGCACTGCACAGTGCAGCTATTTTGTCAAAAGAATTAAACCTTGAGATTCGGGTTGAGACAGATTTGCATGAATGGTTGGCAGACAGTGTTGTATACGAGTTTTTGTCCGATGAAAAAGCAGGAGAAGCATATAAAAGTTTGACAGAAAACAATGGAAATCATCCGGAAAGGATACAAAGCACCTGGGAATCTGCTGACCAAATGAAAGAACGTGTGATGCAAGTTTTAAATAAATACAGAAACTATAATACTGTCATTGTTGTGTGTCATGGCACGCTTATGCAGTATGTTTTGGAGATAGAACATCCCCAAAACGGTCAAATTGTAGAATATGTTTATTGATATAAATTCCATTTTGTGGGATAAGGACAGTCACAATTTCGGTGTGCCTATTTTTAAGGATGGATGAGATATGTTTGATTTTGTACGGATTTCCTGCGGTGTTCCTGCCACGGAGGTGGCGGACGTTCGGGGAAATACAGAGAAAATTGCCGCCCAGATGCGGGAGGCCGCGGCGGCGGGGAGCGACATTGTGGTGTTCCCGGAGCTGTGTTTGACGGGGTATACCTGTCAGGATTTGTTCTTTCAACAGGCCCTTTTGGAGGACTGCACAAAGGCGCTGGCAGAGTTGGCGGCGCTGACGGAGGAGCTGCGGATCACGGCGGTGGTTGGCGCGCCCCTGCGCATTCATGGGCAGCTTTATAACTGCGGCGTGGTGCTGTGTGGGGGCAGAGTGTCCGGCATTGTGCCGAAAACCTTTATGCCCAACTATGGGGAATACTATGAAAAACGGTGGTTTTCCAGTTCGGAGGATCTAAGCGTGACGGAGGTCCCCGCCCGGGAACTGGGGCTTGCGGGGGATGATATGGTACCTGTGGGCCAGGAACTGGTGTTTGCCGGAAAAAACGGCGCCACCTTTGGAGTGGAGCTGTGCGAGGACCTGTGGACGCCATTGCCGCCCAGCACGTTCCTGGCCATGAATGGGGCGGAGATCATCTTGAACCTCTCTGCCAGTAACGAGGTCATCGCCAAGCGGCAGTACCGCAAGGCTCTGGTACAGCAGCAGTCTGCCCGGTGTATATGCGCCTATGCGTATTGCTCTGCTGGATGCACGGAATCCACTCAGGATCTGGTATACTCCGGGCACAGCATGATCGTGGAAAACGGGACCATTCTGGCGGAGAATCGGCAGCTTCTGGACACGGACTATGTGCTGACCATGGACATCGACCTGGGTAAAATCCAGGCAGACCGGATGAAGAACCGTAGTTTTTCCGAGGCGGGAAGGGTCTATGGAAGCTGGGAACCCGTGCGGCGGGTGGCGCTTTTGGAGGCGGCATGGGACAGCGACGGCAGTTTGTATTCCCTGGAAAAGCTGCCCTTTGTGCCCTCTGCCAGCCAGGACCGGCGGGAGCGCTGCCGGGACATCTTCCAGATGCAGGTGGCGGGGCTGAAAAAGCGGCTTGCGGTCACGGGAAGCAAGGCGGTCATCGGCGTCTCCGGGGGACTGGATTCCACCCTGGCACTGCTGGTATCGGTAGAGGCCATCAGCCAGCTGGGACGGCCCAAGACCGATGTGGTGGGCATCACCATGCCCTGCTTCGGAACGACGGACCGGACCTACAACAACTCTCTGAAGCTGATGAAGACCCTGGGAATCACCTCGGTGACGATCCCCATCAAGGCGGCGGTGGAGCAGCACTTTGCCGATCTGGGCCATGACAAAAACGTCACGGACCTGACCTTTGAAAATTCCCAGGCCCGGGAGCGGACCCAGGTGCTGATGGACTATGCCGGGAAGGTCGGCGGCCTGGTGGTGGGCACCGGGGACCTTTCGGAGCTGGCCCTGGGCTGGTGCACCTACAACGCCGACCACATGAGCATGTATGGGGTGAATGTCTCCATTCCAAAGACATTGGTCCGGTGGATGATCGATTCGCTGGTAGAGTACAATGTATTCCCCGGGAGCACGGCGGTGTTGCGGGATGTGCTGGACACGCCCATCAGCCCGGAGCTGCTGCCCCCGGACGCAAGCGGGAAGATCGCCCAGGAGACAGAGAGCATTGTGGGGCCCTATGCCCTGCACGATTTCTTTCTGTATTATGTGCTTCGTTTTGGGTTCACGCCGGAGAAAATCTACAATTTGGCCTGCCAGGCCTTTGCAGAGGACTTTGACGGCGAGACCGTTAAAAAGTGGCTCAAGACCTTCTACCGGCGGTTCGTATCCCAGCAGTTCAAGCGGAGCTGCCTGCCCGACGGGGTGAAGGTGGGCTCAGTGTGCCTCAGTCCCCGGGGGGATTGGCGGATGCCCAGCGATGCCAGCGCCAAGGCGTGGCTCTCCCGGGCGGAGGCGCTGTGATGGCGGCCATCGTGATCCGGGAGGACATCCCCCGGTATATGGAGGAACTGAAAGCCTGGCTGCGGGAGGTCCGTGACCTGCCCCTGGAGGAAATGTCGGCATTTTTCCGGGCCCGGCTTGGGGAATATGAGGACCATATGGCCCTTTGGAAGGAAGCCTATGCCCGCCTGGCGGAGCTGATCCCGGCGGAGGCGCAGACCCTCCTGGACCTGGGCTGCGGCACCGGGCTGGAGCTGGACGCGCTGTTTGCCCGGAGGCAGGATGTAGCGGCCACAGGCATCGACCTGTGCCCGGAGATGTTGGAACGGCTCCGGGAGAAGCATCCCCAGGTTCGGACGATCTGTGGGGACTATTTCCGGACGGACCTGGGCGAGGAGCTGTATGATTGCGCCATTTCCGTGGAATCTCTCCACCATTTTAAGCCGGAGAAAAAGCAGGGGCTGTATGAAACCGTACATCGGGCCTTAAAGCACGGCGGGGTATTCTTTCTGGTGGATTATCTTGCCTGCTGTGAGGAAGAGGAACGTCTGCTCATGGACTTCTGCTGGGAAAAACGGAAGCGGCAGGGCATTCCGGAGGACAAGTTCATCCACTTTGATACGCCGCTGACGGTGGGGCATGAAACGCAGCTACTGGTAAGCGCCGGATTTTCAGCGGTGGAGCACATTGACTGCATTGAGGGCGCAAGCTTTCTCCGCTGTGAAAAGGGATTCACATTTTGAACATTTTATGATATAATATCAAACATAACGTATAGGATCGGCTGGAGGAAGTCGTATGAATGAAATTCTGAAGATCAAAAAGCTGCTGGCAGAGGACCGCCCGGAGGGGTGGGAGACACTGCCGGATATTGAGCTGTATATGGACCAGGTGGTGTCCTATCTGCCCCGGCAGAGCGTGGGCGGGAAGGTGCCCTCCATGACCTCCGCCATGATCAACAACTATGTGAAGGACGGCCTGCTGCCCCGGGCCTGCGGCAAGCGCTATCACAAGGAGCACCTGATCTATCTCACGGCCATCGGCCTCCTCAAAAACGTGCTGACGGTGCGGGATATGAAGCTGCTTTTAGACAGCGAGATATCCGAGGGCACGGAAGCCGGTTTTTATGAGAAGTTTCTTCGGGGCATTGACGAGGCCTTTGACGGGGTAAACGCGGACATTGATCCGGCATTGCCGGAGGCGGAACTGACCCAGATGGCCATGCGGCTGGCGCTGATGTCCTGCGCGGCAAAGACTGCCTGCGAGGAGCTCCTTTCCATCATCCGGGCGAAGAATCCCGAGGAGGACCCCAAGGCCAAGAAAGAGAAGGAAAAGGAAGCCGCCAAAAAGGCCAAGGCGGAGAAGAAGAGCGAAGAGCAGAAGGTGGAGAGCTGAAATGGATATGCTTTTGGAACTGCTGCGGGAAATCGCCGATTTGTGCAGGGA
>CABSAB010000093.1 GCA_902475515.1 uncultured Eubacteriales bacterium
AAATGCCAGCCACACCACCGCATAGGCCGTAAAGCAGGTGCGGGTGAGAACATTTCCGCCGCGCTTGCCATAGGGATATTTCCAATAGAGCCAGCGGCGCAGGATCTCGCCCTGATCATAATAATATAGTATCACCGCCAGGCCCGCCGCCACGATAAGCCCCAGCGCCAGACGGATCAAGCCCCTTTTTTTGCCGCCGAGGCCACGCCACCAGGCTGCGGCCTGCCGCTGATAACTCCGGCAGTAATAGCCCAGCAGAAACATGGGCAGCAGCGCTGCCATGCGCTGAAAGGACAGCACATAGCGCAGCTCCGAGGACCAGCCCGTCAGCAGGCTCAGCGCAAAGGCCCCCAGGAGGGTCAGCAGCCGCGTCCGGAGGGTCCCGGCCTCCAGCAGGGGAAGCAGCAGCCGCCAGATCAGCAGCGCCATCAGGAACCACATCAGCCAATAGGGCTCCAGAAGCTTCAGTTCCTCCTCCGTGCCCCAGAGGAAGATGGCCGCAAGGCTGTAAAGGATCTGAAAGATCAGATAGGGCGCCGCCAGGCTTCGAAGACAGCGGCGGTCCGCCGGGCGCGCAAAATAGCCGCTGACCCAAACAAACAGAGGCATATGGAACGTATAAATGCTTAAGTACAGATAGTCCGTTGCCGGGCCGTCCTGGAGCTCCAGCAGATGGCCCAGAACCACGCAGACGATCAGCAGGCATTTGAGATTATCCAATCTTGCACTGCGCACGGTGTCCCCCCTCTTTTTTAGCAATATAGCGACGAGTGAATAGTGAATTGGTGCGGCGTCCCGGCAAAGCCGGGACAAATCGATTTCCCCTAAAGGGCGCTCCACACTTCTTCACTATTCACTGTTACTTATTACTTGATAACATGTGCGAAGCCCATGTTATCTTCTTCCTGCGCCGCCACCGCCGCCGCGGCCTCCGCCAAAGCTCCCGCCGCCGAAGCTGCCGCCCCGGCCTGCGCCGCCCATGCGTCCGCTGCCGCCGCCGAAGCCGCCGCCTCCAAAGCCCCCGCCGAACCCACCGGGTCCGAAGGGACCTCTCGGGCCGCCGAAGCCCCAAGGTCCGCGGGGTCCTCTGGGACCACCACAGAAAAACGGGCTACAGAAGATGCTCCGGGGCCGGAACATAGAACCCACCACACCGACCACCACGATCACAAGCACGATCAGCAGGGCGATGATAATGGTGATATTCTGCAAAAACCCACCTAAAAAGCCCGTGACGGCACTGCCGCCACCAAAGGATGCGTTACCGCCCTCTACCTGGGTGCTGTTGAAATTCCCCAGGTCCATGCGGTAGTAGCCTTCGTACCAGGAAAACAAGGCCCGAACCGTATCGGAGGCGGCATCGTTATAGCGGCCGCTGTCCAGGCTGTCATAGCAATAGGTCTCCAAGAGCGTTTCCAAATCACCGGATGTCAGGTCGTCGTCGATGCCCGCACCGGTGGCGATCCAGCACTTTTTCTCCTCGGTCACCAGCAGAAAGACAATGCCGTTATTCTCCTTTTTCGCCCCCACGCCCCAATCGTTCAGGACCCGGTAGGCATACTGCTGGCTGTCCATGCCCTCCGGCAGCCGCCGCAATGTCACCACCGCCAGCTGAGCCCCGCAGGCATTGGTCAGGGCGATATTCTGGCGGTTGATATAATCCCGGGTATCGGCAGACAGGCACTGGGCTTCATCCACATAATAGGTGCCGTGAGCCACATCCGGCTCGGACACGATCCGGGACGCCGCCTGGGCCGGGGTCACAAACAGCGCCGCCAGCAGCGTCAGGATCAGAAACAGGGATAAATACCGTTTCTTCATTGCTTAGCCTCGCACTTCTAAGAGCTTCTGCTTCAGCTCGCCCTCAATGCGGCGGAGCTCCACCTCGGCCTCGGCGCGCTTCTGGCGGCCCTCGGTCTGGATCTGCACCACCTCGTCCAGGGTGGAGATCAGGCTTTGGTTGGTATGCTGGAGGGTCTCGATATCCACGATGCCCCGCTCGGATTCCTTGGCAGTCTCCACGGTGGCAACCTTCAGCATGTCGGCATTCTGCTTCAAGAGATTATTGGTCATATCCGTCACGGCACGCTGGGCCTCCATAGCCTGCTTGGAATGGCTGATGCCCAGGGCCAGGACCATCTGGCTCTTCCACAGGGGGATGGTATTCACCAGAGAGGTCTGGATCTTCTCGGTCATGAGGGAGTTGTTATTCTGGATCATGCGGATCTGGGGGCCCATCTGAATGGAAATCTGCCGGGTGAGCTTCAGATCGTAGAGCTTCTTTTCAAAGCGGTCGCACTTGGAGGCATAGTCGTTTGCCGCCTGGGCGTCCTCGGGAAGACCGGAGGCATTTGCTTTGTCATAGAGCTCCTTGAGGGTGGTGGCGCGCTCGTCCGCCAGCTTCTTTTCACCGGCTAGGATATACATGGTCAGCTGCTTGAAATACTCCAGGTTCTTGTCGTACATCTCATCCATGAGGGCAATATCCTTCATGAGGACGACCTGGTGCTCCTCCAGCTGGTTTGCGATCTTATCCACATTGGCCTCAGCCTTGTCGTACTTGATCTTCATGTTCTGGAGGCTGTTGCTCGCCTTTTTGAACAGGCCAAACAGGCCCTTCTTCTCCTCCTCCTCGGCGGAAAAGCCCTTGAGCTCGGCCACCAGGCCCGTGACCATCTCCCCCAGCTCGCCCATATCCTTGGTGCGGACGGCGCTCAGGGTGGACTCGGAAAAGTCCGCGATATTCTTCTGGGCCGCGGCACCGTACTGGAGCACCACGCCGGTATTATTGAGGTCGATCTTCTCGGCAAACTCCAGCACAGACTTCTGCTCGGCGGGGGTCAGGACCGAAAGGTCGGGGCCGGCCTCTGGGGCGGCAGGCTTCTCCTCTGTTAGGGTCGTCAGCTCCAGCTCGGGCGCTGTAGTCAGATCGGGGGTCAGGGTCAATTCGGGAATTTTCTCATCCATGATGGTTCGCTCCTTTTATACTATATAAATTAGAAAGTTTGAGATTCGACATTCCTGGAAGCATGCTTTCAACCTAGTAAATAAAAATTACATATCGGCGTTCCGCATTCTCCAATTTAATTCACCTTGCACAGGTCCATTTTACTCCATTCTCCGTGCGCTGTCAAGAAATATTCGTGATGGTTGACACTCCGAAAAAATCATATTATACTTGGTATTATAAATCAGCGGGCCCGCGATTTCCACTGTATTTTGCGTATTTTGAGTCCATCCTGCTGGAAAATGCAAACACGGCCCGAAACGTTTAGAAAAGAAGGGATAGCCATGCTGACACTCAATGAATTCAGACAGGCCCGGGACCTGCTCGCCGGGATCCTCTCGAACACCGATTTGGTATACAGCCCCCATTTTTCCGCCCAGTGCGGCGGAAACGTCTACTTAAAGCCCGAAAATATGCAGCTCACCGGTGCCTACAAGGTCCGGGGCGCCTGCTACAAGGTCTCCACCCTGACGGAGGAGGAGAAGGCCCGGGGGCTGGTAACGGCCTCCGCCGGAAACCACGCCCAGGGCGTGGCCTTTGCCGCACAGAAGGCCGGCGTCCCGGCCACCATCGTCATGCCTACCACAACGCCACTGGTGAAGGTCAACAACACCAAGGCCTACGGGGCCACGGTGGTGATGGAGGGCAGCTGCTTCGACGAGTCTGCCGCCGTGGCGGCCAGGCTCTCCGAGGAGCAGGGGCTTACCTATGTACATCCCTTCAACGACCTGACCGTGGCCACGGGCCAGGGCACCATCGCCTATGAGATCTTCAAGGACCTGCCCGATGTGGACATCATCCTGGTGCCCATCGGCGGCGGCGGGCTGGCGGCAGGCGTGTCCACCCTGGCCAAGCTCCTCAACCCCAATGTGAAGGTGATCGGCGTGGAGCCTACCGGCGCGGCATCCATGAAAGCTTCCGTGGAAGCAGGCCATGTGGTCACGCTGCCCTCGGCCGTCACCATTGCCGACGGCACCGCCGTCCGGACTGTGGGCGACCAGGTATTCCCCTATGTGCAGCAGAATCTGGACGACATCGTCACCATCAGCGACGACGAGCTGGTGGAGGCATTCCTGGACATGATGGAGACCCACAAAATGGTGGTGGAAAACTCCGGCCTGCTCACTGTGGCGGCCCTACAGCATATTGACTGCAAAGGAAAATTCGTGGTGCCCATCCTCAGCGGCGGCAACATGGACGTGATCACCATGAGTTCTCTGGTCCAGCACGGACTGATTCGCCGGGGACGGGTGTTCACCTTCTCGGTGCTGCTGCCGGACCAGCCCGGCGAGCTGCTGCGGGTGGCAAGGATCGTCTCCGAGCACCAGGGCAACATCATCAAGCTGGACCACAACCAGTTCGTATCCATCAACCGCCAGGCGGCAGTGGAACTCCGGGTGACGCTGGAGGCCTTTGGAAACGACCACAAACAGACCATTATGCAGGCCCTGGCCAAGGAGGGCTACGATGCAAAGCTCGTCCCCGCTGCGGGAAACACCCTGAGCTGACAGCAGGAGGCACAGACTATGATGAAGGTAGCACCATCCATCCTCTCCGCGGACTTTGTGAACCTGGAGCGGGACATCCGGCACCTGGCGGACTGCGGGGCGGACTATATCCACATTGACGTGATGGACGGGCTGTTTGTGCCCAACATCACCATCGGCATCCCCGTGGTGGCGGCCATCCGGAAGATCACAGACCTCCCCCTGGACGTCCATCTGATGATCGACCGGCCCCTGCGGTATGTGGAGCAGTTCTGCGACGCCGGGGCGGACATCCTCACCATCCACGCAGAGGCCGATACGGAAGAACACAACCAGGAGGCCCTGCAGAAGATCCGGGAACAGGGCGTCCGGGCAGCGGTGTCCATCAAGCCGAAAACCCCCGCCTCGGCCATTGACCCCTACATGGACCTGATGGACATGATCCTGGTGATGACGGTGGAGCCGGGCTTCGGCGGCCAGAGCTTTATGGAGGACATGATGCCCAAGGTCCGGGCTCTGCGGAAGATCATTGATGTGCGCTGCCCCGGCGTGGAGCTGGAGGTAGACGGCGGTGTGAACCTGGAGACCGCCAAGACCTGCATCGACGCCGGCGCCAATGTTATGGTGGCAGGCAGTGCCCTGTTCCGGGCAGAGGATACTGCAGCATTTATCCGCAGCATTCAGACGATGACCCGGTAGGGGCGCATCAGCTTCCATATTATTACAGAAAGTTGTTACACTTTTTTCATTTTTAGGCTAGGAAAACAGAAAAAGTTGTGCTATAATCTCTCCATATAGATGAAAGCAAGAAAGGAGCGGTTCTATATGAAAAAGATTTTGACCACAGTATTGCTTCTTGCAGCCCTGACCGCACTGATCCTTACGGGCTGCGGCAACAATAACACAGAAGACTCTCTTCCCGAAGAGCTGAACCAATTCGGCAGTGTGGCAGTTATTCCCTCTGCGGTCCCTTCCACTGAAGTGGCACCCCAGAGTTCAGGCGTACTTGCGGTGCCCACTACCAAGGAGCCGGGCAAATTGGGCGAGACCGATACACAGGGCTCTGCGGCCCCGGCATCGCCCTCCCCCACCAAGGCTGGCCGGAGGCGGTCTCGCCCAATTTGCCCGGCTCCTTGGTATACGTGCCGACCACACAGCCCTCGCCCAGTCCCTCGGAGCCTCTGCCCTCGCCTCCGGCCAGCGCCTACACCGGCCCGGCGGACAAAGCACGGGAGTACATTGGCAAGCCTTTGAGCGACCTGTTTGAGAATCTCGGCTATCCCAGCAGCGCGGACTATGAGTACATCGACGAGGACGATCCCTCTGCCGGAAAAATCGGAACGCTGAAATTCCCCGCAGGCTACACGGTCACTACCAAGCAGACCGACGAGAGCGAGATCATTACAGCGGTCAACGAATAACGCGGAAAGCCATCCCGGACCCCGAACGGTCCGGGATGTTTTTTCGCCCAAGCCCATGACAGGCATCCGGGAACAACAGCACATACGGATGAAAAAGCAATCAAACACACCCTGCCAAAATGCTTGCCATTCCTGGGAAAAAGCTGTATACTAAATACTGTTAGAAGTCAAAATGGCTTCCTCCGGCCACTGGGCCGGAAGTTCACAAAAAAGGAGAGTTTCCATGAAAACCTTTACTGCTCCAGAGGGCAAGCTGGTCACCGTACTGGTGGACGGCGTTGAAGTTTCCTATGTGCCGGGCAAAGAGTATCCCGACAATGCGGAATTCATCGTCACCTCCCCCATGACCGAGCAGCCCGCCAGCTTTGATGCACGGAATTTTTGATGCTGTACTTGC
>CABSAB010000094.1 GCA_902475515.1 uncultured Eubacteriales bacterium
CGCCGGCGGCAGCCCCGGCATCCACTGCCGTGGCCTCCAAAAAGACAGCTGCGCCGACCCCTGTGGCAAACCCCTATGTGGCGCCGGAAATTTCCCCGGCAAAGTTCCACCGGGACAAGGCTGTGGGGGAAAATGGCGTACTGGTGGATGTGTCTGCGGTCAGCGAGGGCTATGTGGCGGTGTCCGCCCAGTCGGATTCCAAATTGAAATTCCAGGTGGTCTTTGGAGACCATATCTATAACTATGATCTCCCAAACGATGGGACCGAGAGCATTTTTTCCCTGCAAAGCGGCGATGGGACCTATTGCCTTCGGGTGATGGAAAATGTCATGGATACCAAGTATATCGAGCTGTTTTCCACGGAGGCGGAGGTGAAGCTGCTGGATGAATTCCAGCCCTTCCTGCGGGCCAATCAATATGCGGATTTCCGGGCGGATTCCGACTGCGTGAAAAAGGCGGCGGAACTTGCGAAGTCCGCGTCCACTCCGGTGGAGGTGGCCCAAAATATCTTTGCCTATATCTGCGAGACGGTCACATACGATAAGCAAAAGGCCAAGACGGTCCAAAGCGGCTATATTCCTGTGCCCGATGAGACCATGGCAGAGGGAAAGGGCATCTGCTTTGACTATGCGTCCCTGGCAGCCAGCATGCTCCGGAGCCAGGGGATCCCCACCAAGATCATCTTCGGCTATGTGGCCCCGGGGGATCTGTACCATGCGTGGAATATGTTTTATACCGAGGAGACCGGCTGGATCCTGGTGGAATACCAGGTCAAGGGCGGCGAGTGGAACCGGATAGACTGCACCTTTGCGGCCAATGGCGCGGACCCAGAGACCATCGGCGACGGGACCAGCTATACGGATGTATATGTGTATTAAAAGGCGGTGGCGGCGTATGAGTAAGAAAACCATCAGCGCGCTGGGAATCAGCGCATTTTGTGAAAGCATGACCATGATGCTCCGGGCGGGGATCCAGACGGATGAGGCTGTTTCCCTGCTGCTGGAGGATCAGGAGGCCGGCGGCGTGCTCTCTGAGGCCCTGCAGAACGTCCATGCGCAGCTGGAGACCGGCGCGTGTATGTCCGAGGCCCTGGGCGAGACGGATGTATTTCCGGCATATTTTACCCGTATGGTGGCCCTGGGCGAGGCAAACGGTCAGATGGAGGAGACCTTTTCCCACCTATCTGCATACTATGCCCAGCAGCACACCATCTCCCAGAAGCTCAAGGGGCTGGTGCGCTATCCCACGGCTATGCTGGTGATCATCGTGGCAGTGCTGGCCGTGATGCTCACAAAGGTCCTGCCGGTGTTTTCCGACGTATATACCAGCATGACCGGAAGCATTTCGGGTTCCTCCTACGGCTATGTCCGCGCGGCCTATGTGCTGTGCGATGTGGCACTGGGTGTCATGCTGGTCCTGGCGGTCCTGGCGATCCTGTGCCAGATCCTGTGGCAGTTCCCCAAGGGGAAGGCAGCGCTCCAGCGGCTGCTGGAAAAATTCCCGGTGACGGCGAATATGATGGCCACCATGGGCCTGTACCGCTTTTTTATGTCTCTTCAGATCCTGCTGTCGGCGGGTGCATCTCAGGACACGGCGGTGGAGGAGAGCATGAAGGTGGTAAGCTGCGCCCCGGTGGAAAAGAAGCTCCGCTCCTGCCTGGCCCGGATGGAAGAGGGCGAGGGCATCGCTCAGGCTGCCTATCAGGCGCGGCTTCTGGAGCCGGTCTATGGCCGGATGCTCCTGGCTGGCGCCCGCAGCGGCGATCTGGACGGGGTCGTGACAAGGATTGGCTCCCTGCTGGAGGAGACCATGCTCCAGCAGGTGGAAAATATGGTCTCCGTGCTGGACCCTGTGCTTTCGGGCACCATGATGGTCACGGTGGGATTTACCCTGCTGGGCGTCATGCTGCCGCTGATCGGCATGATGAACTCCATTGGATGAGGTGACGGGATGTATTTCGACACAAAGCGGCATGTTCTGCGGTGGATCATGCCTTTGCTCCTGGTGCTTCTGCTGGCACTGGGGGTGAAGCTGTTCCTGGTGGACCGTCCGGCCCGGCAGGTGCAGGAGGAGACCGCCTATGCCATTGCGGAGACCATCCGGGAGCGGGCACGGCAGTGCTTCGCGGTGGAGGGTGTGTATCCCGAGAGCCTGGATTATTTGATCGAGAACTACGGCCTTCGTATCAATACCACGGATTATTATGTGGTCTACGAGGTCTTTGCGGCCAATCTGCCCCCGGATATCCGGGTGGCGAAAAAGGAAGGGTAGGGAGCACGCATGAAAAAGCAACGCTCTGATATGACCGGCTTTTGTACCCTGGGTATCTATGCGCTGCTGCTGGCAGGGGCGCTGCTGCTGGTGCTGTTCGGCGCGGGGATCTATCAGAAGACTGTCGCCAGCCGGGAGGAGAATGAAGCCAGCCGCGCGGTGCTGTCCTACCTGTCCATGACGTTGCGAAACCACGACCATCAGCGGGCTGCCGTTGTGGAGCCCGGTCCTGAGGGAGACATGCTGGTGCTGACGGATCAGGTGGGAGATTCCGCCTATGTGACCCGCATCTATTTGCTGGATGGGGAACTGGTGGAGGAATTCTCCCGGGCCGGGACCGAGCCGGGCCAGGGAGAGCTGCAGAAGATCGGTGCCTGCAAAACATTTTCCATTGAACAGCTTGGCGACCGGAATCTGCGGTTCCATCTGGAGGATGGCAGCGTCCTGATGCACCTTCGCAGCGGATCGGGGGAGAGCCAATGAAGAAGCCAACACGCATAGCGTTTTATGTAGAGACCCTGCTGCTCATCGGCGCGCTGGTGGCGGTGGCGGTGATCCTGGTCCGGTGTTTCGGGGTTGCGGAACAGACCCGCGTCCGGGCCCAGGAGCTTACCAATGCGGTCCATCTGGCCCGCAACGCGGCGGAGGCCGCGGCCGGCGCGGAGGATTCCGAAGCCCTGGGACGCCTCCTGACGGAGAAGACGGTCACACCCAGTGAAACGGGGTTGTTTCTGACTTATAACGCAGAACTTGCGCCGGATCCCTCCGGAGAGTTTTTGCTGGAGATCATCTGGGACAAAGCCCCTTCGCCGGGGTGTGGCCTGGTGAACTATACCATCAGCGTGGAACATATCGGGAAAGGCTATGAGGTCTACAGTATGAAGACCGCGGTATACTTAGGGGAGGGGACACAATGAAACAGAAACCCACTAAGCTTGGCGGCCTTGCCATACTGCTGTTGGTGATCGCCATCAGCCTTGTGACTCTGGGTGTTTTGACCTTCTCCACGGCCCAGGCGGACCTGCGGCTGGCAGAGCGCTATGGTGAGACCACCGCGCAGCAGTATCAGCGGGAAATAGCTGGTCAGACGTTCCTTTTGGAGGTCCGGCAGGCACTGGATGCCGGCGGGACCATCGGGGACCTTCCGGATGTGACGCAAAACGGCGATACCTATGAAAAGACTTTTACGGTAGGAAATGCAGCCCTGTGTGTGGGCCTCCGGGAGGATGGCCGGGGCGGCTATGAAGTTGTCCGCTGGGAGACACAGGCCCAGTGGTCCCCGCAGGAACGAACAAACAATTTGTGGGGTGGCTAGGAGGATTTTACTATGACAATTCAGGAAATCATTGAAAAAGCAGTTGTGAGCAACGCCTCGGATATCTTCCTGGTGGCTGGCCTGCCGCTGACCCTCAAGTGCGGCGGTACCCAGCGGCGGGACGATTCGGAGATGCTCATGCCTGACGATACCCGGCGGATCATTGAGGAGATCTACGCCATCAGCGGCCGGAATCCGGACCGGTGTCTCCAGGAGGGCGCTGACGACGACTTCTCCTTCTCCATGTCCCAGTGGGGCCGCTTCCGGGTGAATGTGTTCCATCAGCGGGGCAGTCTTGCGGCGGTGATCCGGGTGATCCGGTTCGGTCTGCCGGACCCCATGCAGCTGGGCATCCCCGAGGAGGTGCTGAGCCTGGCGGATAACAAGAACGGTTTGGTGCTGATCACCGGTGCCGCCGGCATGGGAAAATCCACCACCCTGGCCTGCATCATTGACCGCATCAACAAGAATCGGGACGGCCATATCATCACAATGGAGGACCCCATCGAGTATGTCCACCGCCACGGCAAGTCCATTGTCTCCCAGCGGGAGATCCCTCTGGATTCACCGGACTATCTCACAGCATTGCGTTCTGCCCTCCGGGAGAGCCCAGATGTGATTTTGCTCGGCGAGATGCGGGACTATGCTACTGTTTCTGCGGCCATGACTGCGGCGGAGACCGGCGTTCTGATGCTCAGCACCCTGCACACGGTCTCTGCGGCCAATACCATCAACCGTATTCTGGACGTGTTCCCGGCGGGTCAGCAGCAGCAGGTGAAAATCCAGCTGGCCCAGACCCTGCGGGGCATTGTCTGCCAGCAGCTGGTGCCCACGGAGGATGGCCGATTGGTGCCTGCCTTTGAGATCATGAAGGTGAATCCCGCCATTCAGAATATGATCCGGGACGATAAGCTCCATCAGCTGGATTCGGCCATCCAGGCCGGCGGTGCGGCGGGAATGTGCACCATGGATCAGAGCCTCCTGAAGCTCTACCAGCAGGGGACCATCAACAGGAACACTGTGCTCTCCAGCTGCATCCACTACGAAAATATGGCCAAGCGTGTAACCGGCTGATCATACAAACAGGCCCACTGCAGAGCTTGCGGTGGGCCTGTGTTTTGGTGATCGCCTTGATTATTTCCCGGGGATGGGGTACAATAGAGCAAATGATCCGAAAGGAAGCGGCAGCTATGATTTTGGCGCTCAGCATCGAGAATACCCATCTGGTCATGGGGTGTTTTTCCGGCGAAACCCTCCTGTTCACCTCCCGCATGGCCACGGACCGGAATAAGACCGGGAACGAATATACCATTGCCTTCAAGAGCATTCTGGAGCTCCACGGGGTGGACCGCAAGGAAATCCGGGGCAGCATCATTTCATCGGTGGTTCCGGCCCTGCGCAGCGAGATCAAGGGGGCGCTGCATCTGCTTTTGGAGCAGGAACCGTTGGTGGTGGGCCCCGGCGTCAAGACCGGACTGAATATCCTGATGGATAACCCTGCCACCCTGGGCACCGACCTGGTGGGCAATGCCGTAGCTGCGGCGGCAGAATATCCGGCCCCGCTGATCGTCATTGACATGAATACCGCCACTACCATGCTGGCGCTGGATGGGCAGAAGCGCTTTGTAGGCTCTGTGATCGCTCCCGGTGTGGCCCTTTCTGTGACAGCCTTGGCCGCTGCCTGTGACCAGCTGCCCTGTGTTTCCATTGAAGCACCCAAGGAGGTCATTGAGAAGGACACGGTGGATTCCATGCGCTCCGGCGCTGTCTTTGGCGCCGCCTCCATGCTGGATGGGATGATCGCCCGGATGGAACAGCAGCTGGGAAGCTCCTGCACGGTCCTTGCCACCGGTCCCCATGCGGCCACCATCGTGCCCCACTGCACCCGGCAGATCACAGTGGATGAGCATTTGCTTCTCAAGGGCCTTAAGCGTATCTATGACCGCAATCAGCGGAAGTAAGCAGAATCATAAACGCCCCGGACACGGCCTGTCACCTGTGTCCGGGGCGTTTTTCGTTTTAATCCTCGTCGTCCTCTGCGGCCTTGTACTCCGCATCCTCCGCGCCGGATGCATCGTATTCCACATCGCTTCCAAAGGAGGCGATGAGCGCCTGCAGGGCGGAAATACTGGCCCGCATCTGGGCGGGGTCCTTGCTCTTTTTGGCCTTCATGGCCTCCCGCACCGCTTCGCTGCGCGCGTGCTTCTGCTCCTTTGTGAGCTTCCTGGCGGCCTGGGCCTGATAGATCAACTGCTCCAGCTCGTCCCGGGCCGTAGCCTCCTCCTTCTGCTGCTGGTCCTGCGCGGCATACTGCTGGGCGTCCCGAATGGCCCGGTCGATGTCCTCCTGGGAGAGGTTGGAGGAAGCGGTGATGGTGATGGCCTGCTGCTTCCCGGTGCCCAGGTCCTTGGCGGAGACGTTCACGATGCCGTTGGCGTCGATGTGGAAGGTCACCTCAATCTGGGGTACCCCTCTGGGGGCTCTGCGGATGCCTGTGAGCTTAAATTTACCAAGAGACTTGTTGTCTCTGGCCATCTGCCGCTCGCCCTGGAGTACGTTGATCTCCACAGAGGTCTGAAAATTCTGTGCCGTGGAGAAGATCTGGCTCTTGGTGATGGGCAGTGTGGTGTTCCGGTCAATGAGCCGGGTGCACACGCCGCCCAGAGTCTCGATGCCCAGGGACAGTG
>CABSAB010000095.1 GCA_902475515.1 uncultured Eubacteriales bacterium
TAAATGGTGAAAAGGCATTGCAATACTGCCGTATTCGCCCCCGCCCATCAGGTCTACGATATCCGCCATCTGGCCAAAATTGACCGACACATAATGCTGAATATTCAAATCAAAGTTCTCGTTAAGGGTCTCCATGGCCTTTTCCGGACCGCCCATGGCATACGCATGGCCCAGCTTGGTCTTGACGCCCTCCCCGGGGATGGTCACCATGGTGTCCCGGGCAATGGAACACATCCGCAGCGTGCCGCTCTCTTTTTCAAAGCTCATCAGCAGGATACAGTCGGAGCGGCCCCGCTCTCCTTCTTTTCCGTCCACACCGAAAATGGCATAGATCTCCGGCAGTTCCTCAGGGTCCTGCGCTTGTGCCGCCTGCTTTTCCTCCTCGGCCTTGACCTCCGCCATGGTCGGGGCCACCTCCAGGCGTTTTGCTGTAAACATATGCTCCATGCTCAGCTGAATGCCCAGCAAAATCGCCATGGCCGCCATGATCACAGCCAAATATTTCTTCATACAGGTACTTCCTTTCCGCCTGTTTTTCTCAGTATGTCCGTTTCCGGCATTTCCATGCGAAAAAGGCAAAAAGGGACCCTGCCGTGAAATCTCATGGCAGGGTTTGTTTAAGATTCATTTCTGTGAAAGTCCACAAGCATCATTCCCAGGGCCAGAAATACATCCGCCAGGGCCGCCAGCAGGTGCCACCAGGAAAACAGCATACAGACGATGTGAATCGCCGCATCCACTGTCAGCAGGATCACCATGCCGATGAGACCAACGCGCTTCTCTTTCACCACATCCCACACATACATCACAATAACACCCACAACAATGCACGCCATAATGATTGTAAGAACAGGGCTGATTGCCAGGCAAAATACAAGCAAAAGCAAAATCCCACTAAAGGATATGGCAGAAACGACATCTGTCACGAAAAAAACAATATTAACAATCAGACAGAGCGCGCAGAAGGCGGGTATAAGGATCCTCAGTATATTCCATTTCTTCAATACTCAAATCCTCCCGGTGGAACCAAACCCCCCGGACCCGCGGGCTGTTTCATCCAGTGTATCCGTCTCTTCATAGGCCACCTGGACACAGGGCATAATCACCAGCTGCGCTACCCGCTCAAAGGCTTCAATGGTCTGCGGTTCCTTTGAATGATTGTGCAGGGAAACCATCAGCTCTCCCCGGTAGTCCGCATCGATCACACCGACCTTGTTGGCAGGAGCCAACCCCCGCTTGGTAGCCATGCCGCTTCGGGCAAAAACCAACCCCACATGTCCTTCAGGCACCGCGACAGCAATCCCCGTATGGACCATCACAGTCTCCCCCGGGGCAACGGTAATAGGCGCGTCGGAATCTGTATATAGGTCTGCACCGGCAGCGGCGTCCGAACCATAGGTAGGCACCTTGGCCTGCTGTTTCAACCGCATAAACTTCATATCAAGGCTCCTCTCTTCCGTCCCAAAGAACAGCTTTCC
This sequence comes from uncultured Eubacteriales bacterium, assembly GCA_902475515.1. Classification (GTDB taxonomy): domain Bacteria; phylum Bacillota; class Clostridia; order Oscillospirales; family Oscillospiraceae; genus HGM13006. Next base: position 1,479 of record CABSAB010000095.1, read on the forward strand.
CCGCCTCCAGGCTTTTAGATATATCGATCAGGCGTTGGTTTTCCGAACCCCGAAACCGGAGGGACAAATTCTTCTCCGCCAGGTGGAACTCCCCATCCACCAGCACATCCAGATTACTTAGCAAAGCCATGGTGACCGCCGGGTCTCCCAGCTTTCCGGAAAGCAAGTCTGTTTCCAGGGTATAGCCGGAATAGCACCAGATGGTTTTATTCGGAAATTTCTCCCGGACCGCGGCTGTCAGCTTCAGCATTTCCGGCTGGTTCTCCGGCTCCATTGGTTCGCCGCCCAGCAGCGTCAGTCCCCGGATATAGGGCTTTTCAAGACCCTTCAGTATCGCTTCCCGCACTGCGTCCGTATAGGGCTCACCATAGGCAAAATCCCAGGTCTCCGGGTTAAAACAGCCCTTACAGTGGTGCCGGCAGCCCGAGACGAACAGGCTCACCCGCAGGCCCGGTCCATTGGCAATATCCCGCCATTTAATGGTCGCATAATTCACAGGTGCATCACCCTCGACTTGATCTCTTTGGTCTTTCCCTCATTCCAGAAGTTCTCTCCCAGATAACCGCAGGTCCGGCGGGTCACATTCATCTTAGATTGGTCCTTATTGCCGCAGTTGGGGCATTCCCATTCATTGTCATCATTGATGATGATCTCTCCATCGAAGCCGCAAACCTGGCAATAGTCGCTCTTGGTATTGAACTCCGCATATTGGATATGGTCATAGATATACTTAACAACTTCCGACAGGGCAGTGAGATTTCCCGTCATATTGGGGATCTCCACATAGCTGATGGAACCACCGGAGGAGATGGCCTGGAATTGGCTCTCAAAGTCGAACTTGGAGAAGGCGTCGATATTCTCCCGCACATCCACATGATAGGAGTTGGTGTAATAGCCCTTGTCCGTCACATTGGGAATGGAGCCAAACCGCTCCTTATCGATCCGTGCAAAACGATAGCACAAAGACTCTGCCGGAGTGCCGTACAATGCAAAGCCAATACCCGTTTCCTGCTTCCAGCGGTCACAGGTTTCACGGAGGTGCTTCATGACCCGGACGGCAAACTCCTCCCCTACCGGGTCCGTCTGGCTGACGCCCTTCATCAGCAACGTCATCTCATACAGGCCGATATACCCCAGGGAAATCGTGGAATAGCCCCCATAGAGGAACTGGTCGATGGTCTCGCCGCTTTGCAGGCGGGCAATCGCACCGTACTGCCAATGCACAGGGCTTACGTCGCTCTTAACGCCCTTGAGGGCATTGTGGCGGCACATAAGGGCCTCAAAGCACAGCTCCAGCCGTTCCTCGAGGAGCTTCCAGAATGCATCCTCATCCCCTTTTGCCAGAATGCCGATTTGGGGCAGGTTGAGGGATACGACGCCCTGATTGAAGCGTCCCTCGAACTTATAGTTTCCGTTCTCATCCTTCCAGGGCGCCAGGAACGAGCGGCAGCCCATGGGCGCAAAAACATTCCCCTCATAGTTCTCTTTCATCTTTTTGGCGGAAATATAGTCCGGGTACATCCGTTTTGCAGAGCACTTCACCGCCAGCCGGGTGATATCGTCATACTTTCCGCCCTTGAGGCAGTTGTTTTCATCCAGCACATACACCAGCTTGGGGAACGCCGGGGTCACATACACACCGGCAGCATTCTTGATACCCTCCAGCCGCTGCTTGAGAATCTCCTCAATGATCATGGCGTTCTCCTCAATGTAAGGGTCCCCCTCCTTGAGGTACAAGAACAGCGTTACAAAGGGCGACTGGCCGTTGGTTGTCATCAGAGTATTGATCTGATACTGGATGGTCTGGACGCCGGATTTCAGCTCCTCCCGGAGGCGCTCCTGGACAAGCTTCTCAATGAGCGCCTCAGAGACCTGCTCTCCCTCACACTCCGCCATGATCTTTCTGCGAAACTTCTTATAGCTCTTCCGCAGGTATTTTCCCAAATGGCTCACATCCACACTCTGGCCGCCATATTGATTGGAGGCCACATTGGCGATGATCTGCGTCATGACATTGCAGGCCACCTGGAAGCTTTTAGGCGATTCAATGAGCTTGCCGTTCATCATGGTGCCATTGTCCAGCATATCCTCAATATTGATTAAGCAGCAGTTGAAAATGGGCTGCACAAAATAGTCCGCATCATGGAAATGGATCACGCCGTCGTCATGAGCCTTGGAGATCTTCTCCGGCAGCAGGATGCGTCGGGTCAGGTCTCGGGAGACCTCACCGGCAATATAGTCCCGCTGGGTGGAGGCGATCACGGTATTCTTGTTGCTGTTCTCCTCCGCCAGCTCCTTATTGGTATTGTGCAGCAGGCTCAGAATGCTCTCATCCGTGGTATTCTGCTTCCGCACCAGTGCCCGGGTATAACGGTAGATGATATAGCTCTTGGCCAGGGCATACTTGTCCAGCTCCATGAGCTTGGACTCCACCATGTCCTGAATATCCTCCACCAAAAGGCGGTTCTTGCGGCGGTTTTCGATGCTGCGTGCAATTCCCCGGACCTGCTCCGAAGAAATGCGCTCATCTTCCTCCACGGAAAGATTCGCTTTTTCAATGGCCGCAACAATCTTAGCGGCATCAAATTCGACTGTGGAGCCGTCTCGTTTTACAACCTGCATACTTTCTACCTCCTGCTTGGAAAAAACCTTTCTCTATCTCCAGTTTCGAAAAAACTATACAAAATCTTCATGTTTTGTCGGCAGGCTCTATTATAGCATACGACGGACGGAATGCAATAACATTTTCACAACATTTTGTGTCATAACGTTTACGAAATCCACATATTGTGCTTTTTTATCGGTTTTTGCAGCATTCGATCTCAATGGTGGGGCCAGGTTTCCATAACCCCAGCAAGCTGCAACCGATTGTCTATGCAGTCTTTTCAGCTTGTTCCAATGCAGTGGCTATGCTATAATAACATAAATTGTACCGCACAAACTGAACAAGGAGACCGCCTATGGATACCGCCCCGATTCTACATTTTGTATCTGACTGGACCGCCCATTACAATCCCACCTGGTTCCAGGAGCACACTGCCGGTTATCAGCGAGCCCGTGACACATTGGAGCAGCTGGCCGTTAGCCTGAATCAGGGCATTCGTGAGTTTGATCCCGGCATCCTCCGGCTTCGGCCCAAGGACATGATCCCGGATATCCAGCCCGACAAACCTTCCCTGCGCATTCACATTGCGCCCAAGGGTATGCGCCCCATTCCCGTAGGCTACTATCTCTGTATTCGTGCCGGGAACCGTTCCTTTCTCAGCGGTGGACTGTATTCCAATATGTTTGCCGCTGCGGCTGATCTGGTCCGGAATCAAATCATATCGGATCCCCTGACCTGGAATCAGCTTGTTCAGGCGCGCAGCTTTCAGGACCACTTTCTCCTGATGGGCCAAGAATTAAAACACTTCCCTTCCGGCTATGATCCTGGACACATACACGCCAAATACCTTCAGCAAAACAACTGGTATGTACGCTATCCCATTCAGGATGCAACGCTGCTGCTGCCTGATGCTCTGGAGGCTGTAGCACTCCAGATGTTTCGGGCCATGTCGCCTCTGGTGCAGTTTCTTAACCAAGCCATGCGGACGTTTCATCTTCCAGATTGAGCACAAACGAAAAACCGGCGTCCCGATTCTTCAGGACGCCGGTTTCCTATCCAGTTTAGATGCGCACAGCCGCGTCATAGGCCATTCTGGTGGCAGTACGAACATTCTTCGCAACAACACAGTCACCGATAGGCATGAACTCGGGCGCAGTGGTGCGGAAGCTCTCCGCCAGATCCTGACGGGGCCGCATGCCGGAAGACATGACCACAACATCAGCAGGAACAAACTGCTCCTTGCCATCTGCGTCCACAAAGTTGACGCCTTCCGTGGTGATGCCTGTGCAGCGGGCGCCGGTGTAGCTCTTAACATTCTGCTTGTCCATGAGGCCCAGCATCACGCCACGGGTCAGATGGAAGGTCTCGGGACACAGCTCAGGCAACATTTCGATGATGGAAACTTCCTTGCCCATCTCTGCCAGGGCCAGTGCCGTCTCGCAACCGACCTCACCGCCGCCGATGAGAACGACCTTCTTGCCGATCTCGTCAATGTGCTTGTAGCACTCCTCCGCGATCATCACATTGGGACCATCCGTACCGGGAATAGGAGGCACAAAGGCATTGGCGCCGACAGCCGCCAGGACCCAATCGGCCTTCTCCGCCTCGATCATCTCGGGGGTGGCCTCGGTATTCAGCTTGACCTTGACGCCCAGCTTCTTCACCAGCTTGATCTGATAGTTCATAAACTTCGCCAGGTCATACTTAAAGGAGACCTGCTCAGAGAACACCAGCTTGCCGCCCAGGCGGTCTGCCTTCTCATAGATGGTCACATCATGGCCGCGCTTCGCCGCAACAATGGCAGCCTCCATGCCAGAGGGGCCGCCGCCAATGATGACGACCTTCTTCTTCTCACCCACAGGAGGCACCAGATCGCACAGCTGATTCTCACGGCCAACCGTGGGGTTGACGGAGCAGGCAAAAGCCTTAGTGCTGGGCTTGGAGTACTCCAAACAGTGGAAACACTTAATACAGGGGATGATCTCATCCTCCTGGCCGTTTTTCGCCTTATTGGGCATCTCCGGGTCGGCAATGGTGCCGCGGGCCATAGCTACGAAGTCCGCGCCGCCAGTAGCCAAGGTCTCCTCAATGAGCTTCGGATCCTGGAACGCGCCCAAAGTCAGCACAGGCTGGGGCGCATGGCAGGGGACCGCATCGACATCGCACATATTT
>CABSAB010000096.1 GCA_902475515.1 uncultured Eubacteriales bacterium
GAGGGCCAGGGGCGCCCCCCTCGTCCTTCGTCCCGCCTGCAGGCGAAACACCAACTGCGAGCCCAGCGAATGCGGGTCGCAGCCCAAAGCGAGGATAAGCCCGTCCGGTGTATGGATAAAGCCCTAAGGCTTTCTCCATCACCCGCAGTTGCTTCAAGCGGCCTTCTGGCCGCCGTGCCAAGTGGCGCGTCAATTGGCTGCGCAGCAGACAATTGTCATAGGCGGGATTCACTTCCGCCGTTAAATGAATTGGGTCCCAAAGTCAAAGACACGGCCGGGGCCGTGTCTTTGACTTTGGTGCTGGTAGCCGGGCTCGAACCGGCACGCTTTTGACGGCGAGGGATTTTAAGTCCCTTGTGTCTGCCAATTCCACCATACCAGCTGGCACCCCAGAGAGGACTCTAACCTCCGACCTGCCGCTTAGGAGGCGGCCGCTCTATACAACTGAGCTACTAGGGCATATCGCCCGTTTATTCTATCCGAAAAACCCGTCAGTGTCAAGCTTATGGAATTTTCCGGCGGACACGCACATGTTTTCCTTCCCGGCGCATACAATGATTGGAAAGCTATTTTAGGAGGTATGCCCCATGGACCCAAGCAACCCGCCCGATATCGACGAAATGATCTTCGGTCAGGAGGAATACAGTGTTTCCGAGCGATGAACGAAGGCCCCGCCGGGTGGAAAATGCCGCCCCCGGGGCCTTTACAGCGGAGAAATTTTCCTGTATAATAAAGCGGATTGTCTAGAGATTTTTTACGAAAGTGGTTTTGAACATGGCTAGAATTGAATTTGATGAATATAAGACGAAGCTGAACGATCTTGCGCCCAAGCTGCAGGCCCTGGGCGAATCCCTGGGGCTGGAATCCGCCCGGGAGGAGCTGGAACGGCTCCACGCCATGGCCGCCTCCGAGGGCTTTTGGAACGACGCGGCAAACTCCCAGAAGGTCACCAAGCAGACCCGCCAGCTGGAAAATAAGATCGAATCCTTCGAGAAGATGTGCGCCCAGCAGGAGGACCTTTTGGTCATCTGCGAAATGGCCATCGAGGAGGACGACGACTCCATGCTCGACGAGCTGATCTCCGGCTACGAGGAGCTGGAAGCGAATATGGAGACCGCCCGGCTGGAGACCCTGCTCACCGGCGAATACGACGGTAACAACGTGCTCATGAGCTTCCACGCCGGCGCCGGCGGCACCGAGGCCCAGGACTGGTGCCAGATGCTCTACCGGATGTACACCCGCTGGGCCGAGCGCCACGGGTTTTCCTACAAGATCATGGACTATCTGGAGGGCGAAGAGGCGGGCCTCAAGAGCGCCGACATCCTCATCGAGGGTGAAAACGCCTATGGCTTTTTGAAAGGTGAAAACGGCGTCCACCGGCTGGTACGCGTGTCTCCCTTTGACTCCAACGCCCGGCGGCAGACCTCCTTCGCGGCGGTGGAAGTGATCCCCGAGATCGACGACGATGCCACGGATGTGGAGATCCGCCTCGAGGACATCGAGATGCAGGTCTACCGCTCCTCCGGCGCCGGCGGCCAGCATATCAACAAGACCTCCTCCGCTGTGCGGCTGATCCACAAGCCCACAGGCATCGTGGTCTCCTGCCAGACCGAGCGGAGCCAGTTCCAGAACCGGGACAACTGTATGAAGATGCTTCGGTCCAAGCTGGTGGAGATCAAAGAGCGGGAGCATTTGGACAAGATCTCCGACATCAAGGGCGTCCAGCAGAAGATCGAGTGGGGCAGTCAGATCCGGAACTATGTGTTCATGCCCTACACCTTGGTCAAGGACACCCGCACCGGCTGCGAGACCTCCAACGTAAACGGCGTCATGGACGGCGACCTGGACAAGTTCATCAACAGCTATCTCACCTGCGCCGCCACGGGAAGCTGGGTGCAGAAGTGATGCGCCTTCGCTTCGCGGTGCCGGAGGATGCGGCAGCTCTGCTGGAGATTTACCGGCCCTACATAGAAAAAACCTCCATCTCCTTTGAGACGGAGGTCCCCTCAGCGGAGGAATTTTCCCGGCGCATCTCTTCATACTCCGCCCGGTATCCCTATCTGGTGGCGGAGGAGGACGGCGTGCCTCTGGGCTATGCCTACGCCCATGCCTTTCATGACCGGGTAGCCTACGACTGGACCGTGGAGACCTCCATCTATGTAGCGGAGAACGCCCGTGGAAAGCACGTGGGCACCGCCCTCTACGGGGCGCTTTTGAAGCTGCTGACCCTCCAGGGGGTGAAAAACGCCTGCGCCGTCGTCACCTTTCCCAATATCCCCAGCACTGCCTTCCATCAGGCCATGGGCTTCGAGGCCGGGGGCATCCTGCCGGATTTCGGCTATAAACTGGGGGATTGGCATTCCGTGGCATACTTATTCAAGGTTTTGCAGGACAGCGCCGATGCGCCGGCCCCGGTGATCCCCTGTCCGGCATTGGAGCCTTCCCGGGTGGAAGCCGTTTTGCAGGGCGAAATTTCGTAAAATGTGAAATTCCCCCTTGCAAATCTATGCTGCTTGTGCTAGGATATATTGTACGAAATGTGTCTGTTCACATATTTACTCGATATTTCGGCTGCCGCAACGCCGTAAAGCGGTAAGATGGAGGATATTATGCTTCGAATCGTTCTGACTGTGATCCAGGTGCTCACCGCCCTGTTCCTGATCTGTGTGGTGCTGCTGCAGTCCGGTAAGAATGCCGGCCTTTCCGGTGCCATTGCCGGCGCCGCCGACAGCTTCATGTCTAAGAATAAGGCTACCACATGGGATGCCAAGCTGGCCAAGTCCACCAAATGGGTGGCGGCTCTGTTCATCATCCTGACCCTGGTGCTGTCCCTGCTGCCCGCTGCGGCAGCAGCCTGATTGACGCATACATTTGCCGGTCCCCATTCGGGGACCGGCCTTTTTTACTCCATAGGCGCGATTTCCACGCCTGTATAATACCACTTCAATATCTCCTCGTAGCTTTTTCCATCCTCCGCCATGACCCGCGCGCCGTTCTGGCTCATCCCCACCCGGTGGCCAAAGCCCGTAACGGAAAACGTCACCGTGTCGGATGTTACCTCCATGGTGAATTTCGTGGACCGGAGGCCCAGGAGGCTCCGCAGCTCTGTACCGGTAAAGGTCTTGCCGCCAATGGTCATGGTGTCCACGCCGCCCCCCTCGGTATAGCTGACCGAGGAAACGCCAAGGTCCGTGACCTCCAGCCGCTCCATCACCTCTGCCGGGGTCAGCGTTACCGTGGAGGAAAAGCTCCCCGCGTCCTCCTCCCCGGGGCTGTCCACACTTAACAGATACGGGATGTCTCCGCCCCAGACTGCCTGTGCCGACTCGGTTTTCCCGCCGGAACAGGAAAAGTATGTGGCGGTGATCAGCTCCCCCTGATAGCGCAGCACCTGCCCATCGGTCTCTGCCACCGCCTGCCGCAGCTTCTCCAGGGTCTGCTCCGCCTGGGCCCCGTATTTCTCCGGAGCGTCGGAAATGGGCACATAGGCCTGGCACACCGCCGGATCATCGGACAGTACGCCGCCGCCCTCCATTCGCCGGAGCGTATAGGTCCTGGCCGCCACGGCCTGTGCTTTCAGCGCTTCCAGCGGATAGGACGCCGGCATCTCCCCCATGAGCACCCCCACCAGATAGTCGGAAAGAGGCATGGTCTCCGGCGTTCCCCCGATGGTCACCGTCACCTCCATTGCAGCGTCTCCGGAGGTTTCCTCCGGGGCGGTGTATTGGTGGACCACAAAGCTCTGGATCTTCCGTTCCTCCGCCGCCTCCGAAGCCCGGGGCGTCTCCGGTGCTGTGGTTTCCGATGCCGGGGCCTGTGCCGTGTCCGGGGTGCCCGAGCGCCAGGCCATGCCGCAGATCAGCAGGGCCAGCAGCAGCGCCCCTGCCGGGGCCATCCATCCCAATATCTGTTTCATCTGTATACTCCCTTCTTTTGTCCCGGTACCGCCTGATGGATTTCAGGCAAAATACATTGTATTCTCCGCAAAAATCTGCTATGATAGGTGGAAACGACTGAGATTTCTTTGGAGGTGCCGCCTTTGGCTGACTTTACCCATTCCTTTATTGATACTCTATGCGCCGGCATGCAAAACAGTACCATTTTTGATGTGTCCATCCGGGACAACGGCAGCATCAAGCGTGGCCTCCGCAACGCCGATGGCACCGGCGTCATGGTGGGCTGCACCAAGATCGGCTCCGTTCAGGGCTATTCCATTATTGACGGAGAAAAATCTCCCATGGAGGGCCGCCTGATCTACCGGGGCTATGACGTGATGCAGCTCATCGACGGCTTCACCCGGGAGGGCCGCTTCGGCTTTGAGGAGATTGCCTACCTGCTGCTGTTCGGCCAGCTGCCCACCCCGGAGGAGTATCTTGCCTTCCGGCAGCTGCTTTCCGACAACATGGCCCTGCCCGAGGGCTTTACGGAGGATATGATCCTCAAGGCCCCCAGTCACAACATCATGAACAAGCTGGCCCGCAGCGTCCTGGCCCTGTATTCCTACGACGATAACCCCGACAGCACGGAGCTTTACAACATGGTACGCCAGTCCATCCTGCTGCTGGCCCGGTTCCCCATGATCGTGGCCCACGCCTATGCAGCCAAGACCCATTATTATGACGGCGGCTCCCTGGTGCTCCATTGGCCCCAGCCGGGCTTCTCCATTGCGGAGAATTTTCTCCACTCCATCCGCCCGGATTCCAAGTTCACCGCCGAGGAGGCGCGGCTTTTGGACCTGTGCCTGGTGCTCCACGCCGAGCACGGCGGCGGCAACAACTCAGCCTTTACCTGCCGGGTGCTGTCCTCCTCGGGCACAGACACCTATTCGGCCATTGCCGCGGCCGTCGGCTCTCTGAAGGGCCCCAAGCACGGCGGCGCCAATCAGCGGGTGTCGGCCATGTTTGAGGAGATCAAGAAAAACGTCAAGGACTGGAACGACGACGACGAGATCACCGCATACTTGGAAAAGATCCTCCGCAAGGAGGCCGGCGACGGCTCCGGCCTGATCTACGGCATGGGCCACGCCATCTATACCCTCTCGGACCCCCGGGCCGTGGCCCTCAAGGGTGCCGCCCGGTCCCTGGCGGAGAAAACCGGCCTCCTTTCAGAGCTGGACCTGCTGGAGTCCATTGCCCGGCTGACCCCGGATATATTCCACAAGGTCACAGGCTCCGACAAGGTCATGTGCGCCAATGTGGACTTCTATTCCGGCCTGGTGTACCGGATGCTGAACATCCCCGAGGACCTGTTCACTCCCCTGTTCGCCATTGCCCGCATCGCCGGCTGGTGCAGCCACCGGATCGAGGAGGTCATGACCTCCAGCCGCATCATCCGCCCCGCCTATAAGTCTCTGAACCGCACCCGGCCCTATGTGCCCATGGACCAGCGGTAAACGCAAAAACGCCCCGGAACGGTTTGATCCGTTCCGGGGCGCTGTGTTTCTCAGCTTATCTGTGATTTAATGAAGTCCGTCATATCCTCCAGCGCCTTCAGCTCCTGGAAGCCCCAGAAGCCGTGATAGCCGCCGGGCACCACATTCAGTGTGCAGTCGGGGAATTCCCGGCTCATGGCAAAGCTGAACATGATGGGCGCCACAAAATCCTTGTCGCCGTGGAGGATCATGACCGGCTGTTTGCAGCTTCGGCAGGCGCTGAGGACGTCCAGCTCCATGACCTCCTCCAAAAATGTCCGGCCATAGGTATAGCCTGCCGCCGTCAGGGTCTCCGGCAGATCCTGGGGGTCAAAGAATTCCCCCAGCAAAAAGCCGTGCTGTACCGCATCCGACACACCGAACCCCGGATACCAAAGCACCAGCGCCTTGATGTCTCCGGCCCGGTGCTGGTTTGCCATCAGCGCATCCACCGCGCCCATGCTCTTGCCCACCAGGAAAATGTTGTCCGTATCCACAAAGGAAAGGCCCTTGACATAGTCCAGCATATCCATGGTGTTCGCCACCTCGCTGCCCACGGTCATATCCTCCTGGGCGCCGGTGCTGCTGCCCGTTCCGGCAAAGTCAAACCGGATGCTGGCAATGCCGTGCCCCGCCAGATACCAGGCGATATCCATGCACCAGAAGCTGTCCGTGCTCAGACCGTGGAGCAGGATCGCCGTGGGGAGTTTCCCCTCGGCGTCTTTTGGCCTTGTGATGGTCCCGGAGAGTGTGTTTGGCCCGGACTGGCAGGTGAATGTGGTCTCCACCCAATCCGGCGGCCGGAACTCCGGGTCCGGCGCCGCCCGGAACTCCCGG
>CABSAB010000097.1 GCA_902475515.1 uncultured Eubacteriales bacterium
AGGAACGCGCTGCGGTATGTTCATCCAGCAGCAGCAGCTTCGGGGTGACCATGGTGGCCATCAGGAGCGTCAGCGCCTGACGCTGGCCGCCAGACAGAAGTCCGACCGGGTTCTTCATCCGATCCTCCAGGCCCATACCAAGACTGGAGAGCATCTCCCGGAACAGTTCCCGTTCCTGCTTGCCAATCCGGCTGAAGAATGCAAACCGGGACCGTGACTGCCGTAGATAGGCAATGGCTAAATTCTCCTCAATGGTCATATTGGGCGCAGTGCCCTTCAGCGGATCTTGAAACAGCCGGCCAATCGACTGGCTCCGCTGATGCTCCGGTGCAAACGTAATGTCCTTCCCCTCCAGGGTCACGGTCCCCTCGTCCACATAGAAGCTTCCGGCGATGGCGTTGAACAGCGTGGATTTTCCAGCGCCGTTGGAGCCGACGATGGTCACAAAATCCCCTTCGGGCAGGTGGAGAGAAATGCCGTCCAGGGCCTTTTTCTCGTTGACCGTCCCGGCGTTGAAGGTTTTTGAAATGTTTGTTAATCTCAGCATGGGGAACCTCCCCGGCGGCCAGCCTTTTGCTTCTGGAATGCAATATACCGTTTCAGGGTGGGCGATGCAATGGCAACGGCGACGATCAGCGCGGAGACCAGCTTCATGCACTCCGCCGGAACATTCAGCCGCAGTGCAACCGCCACAAACAGACGGTACAAGCAGGAACCGAGAATGGCACCCAGCACACGGCGCAGCATACCGCCCTTACCTACCAGGGTCTCGCCGATGATGAGGGACGCCAGTGCGATGGTCACCATACCGGTTCCCAGGTTGATATCGCAGCTCTTTTGATACTGGGCCAGCACTGCGCCGGACAGCGCCGTAAAGCTGCCGGAAATGCACAGACCGACTGTGATGGTAAAGGACGGATTCACGGAGGACGCCTTGATCATATCCGGACTATCTCCGGTGGCCCGAATGGAAAGCCCCAGCCGGGTCCGCAGGAACCATGTGAGCAGCAGTCCGATCAGCAATACGATCACTGCCGCGACAAACAGCTTATACCAGGAGCCAAACACCGGCTCAAGCAGAGTCCGTGTCAGCGAAAACACAGTATCACACTTGAAGATGCTCAGGGTGGATGAGAAGCCCATCACCGCCAGATTGATCGTATACAGCCCCGTATTGACGATGATACCGGCTAAGATACTTGCTACGCCCAATTTTGTCTGCAAGAACGCTGTAATGTAACCGGACAAGACTCCCGCCAGCATGGCCGCAAACAGCGCAAGGACGGGATGGCCCATCAGTGTTACCTGACAGCATACCGCACAGCCCAATGTAAAGCAGCCGTCTGTGGACAGATCGGCAATATTTAAAATGGAAAAGCTTAAAAACAGCGCCAGGGCCACTAGGGCGTAAATACAGCCCAATTCCATGGCAGTCTGAACTGTGCCAAGCGTAAAGATCGATGTTATGGACATGAATGTCCCTCCTCAAAACAGGGCGGGAATTGCTCCCCGCCCTTTGGTTTGCAGATTATTCAAAGCTCTCCATGGTAGTGGTCTCCTTGAGCTCCTCACACAGATCGGCAAAAGCCTTGTAATCCAGGCCAATAGCCTCAGCCGTTTCAGTGTTCACAGTGGCAATGCCGCTGGACATGATCTGGACCGCCGTAGTTGCGGGAGCGGCACCGTTCACCAGCACATCCACCACGATATCTGCTGTGGCGGTGCCCAGGGTCACATAGTTGACGCCATAGCCGCAGAACGCGCCATTGAGGGCAAAGGAATCCGCGCCGCCATAATGCGGGATCTTCGCATCCAGGAACTTTTCGTAGATGGCCAGCTCCGCAGTTTGCACAGTGTTGTCGGTGGGTGTAAATACTGCATCCACATTTTCAGCGATCAGTGCCTCCACAGCCATGGACAGCTCGTCGTTGGTGGTCCCGGTCTTTTCTACGGTTTCGATGCCTTTTTCCTTGCAGTAGGCAATGGCTTCACTGATGGCAAGCTTCGAGGAATCCTGCCCCTGATCGTACAGCAGACCGAGCTTCTTGAGATCCGGGTTGGCAGCCAGCATCAGGTCAATGATTGCCGCAGAATTCAGTGCATCCGATGTACCGGTGATATTGGCCCCGGGCGCCTCCAGGGACGCCACCAGTCCGGCGCCCACAGGATCGGACACGGCGGAGAACACAACAGGGATCTGATTATCCTCTGTAGCGGTTTGCATGATCATGGCTGCAGGTGTTGCAATGGGAACGATCACATCTACCTGGTCCGCAATCAAATCGGACGCGATCTGGTTCAGCGTGGTAGAATCCGCCTGGCCGTTCTTGGTGTAGTCGGCATAGTCAAAGGTCACGCCCAGCTCGGCGCCCTTCTTATCCAGCTCATCTTGAATGGACTTCTGGATCTGATCCAGGGAAGCATCATCCACATACTTGACAATGCCGACCTTGTATACTTTTCCCTCTTCCGCCTGTACAGGGGCAGTGCCGGAAGCAGTGCTTGTCTGTGCCTCGGCGGAAGCGGAAGATCCGGCAGTACCGGTGCCGCAAGCCGCGAAGGACAGGACCATGGCAACAGCCATCACAAGGGACAGCGCTTTCTTCTTAAAGGTTACGTTTTTCATGGGGTTTTCCTCCTAAAATAAAATTCGACTGAATGAAACAGGTGAAACATTGGGGCAGACGCATAAAAAAACAGCCCTCATCCCTACATCTAGGGACAAGAGCCAAACTCCTGCGGTACCACCCTGGTTGGTGTTTCAAATACACCCGCTCTGCGCACAGTCATGCGCTCCGCTGTGATAACGGGTCGGAACCCCCGTTGCCATCTACTTGGACATCAGTCCGTTCAAGGCACCCTCGCAGATCCATTCACATTCGCGCCCCCTACTGTGATTCCACCATCCACAGCTCTCTAAAAGGGTTTTGCGGTGCTACTACTTCCGCTCATCGGTTTTGCTTGATGCGATTATATTGCATCGAATTCCATTTGTCAAGACTTTTTTGAAAAAATCTTTATTTCGCTACCACGATGCTGCCTTACACCGGCGTCATAGGCTTGCAGACATCCACCCACGCTTCAAAATCGGATACCTGCTCCAACTCCGAAATGGAGAGCTCAATGGCGCTGGCCGCAGTCCCCACAGCGGGGAATACCGTGGAAAAACGGCGCAGAGATTCATCCAAATAAACCTTGATCCCCTCGTTGATCCCAAATGGACAAACGCCGCCCACCATATGGCCGATCATCGGCTCCACCTGGTCATGAGGCAGCATTTTTGCTTTCGTGTGAAACACAGCCTTGTATTTGCTGTTGTCGATCTTCACATCCCCAGCCGCCACCACAAGGATCGCGTTATCCCCAACTAAAAAAGATAAAGTTTTTGCAATGCGCTCAGGCTGGGTCCCAAGGCGCTGCGCAGCCAGCTCCACTGTGGCGCTGGATTCTGTGAACTCCTGGATGCGGTCCTGAAATCCGAATTTTGTCAGCCATGCTCTGGCCCGTTCCATGGACATAATGTTCCCCGCTTTCCGTATTTTTTATGATTTTAACACAGTAAATCAAAAAAGGCAATCTTTAATTCCGCAAAAACGGCGCTCCCGAAGGAGCGCCGTGAAGAAAGCTTAGCTTGCGATACGCACCCGCACAATGCAGCGGAATTTATCCTGGCCGATTTTGGTATTAATATTGGCGGTACCGTCTGACACGGCTGTCACAATGCCCTTGCTATCTACTGTGGCAACATCCGAATCATCCGACTCCCAGGTGTAATCCGGAACATCCGTACCCAGAATGGATTTCAGCGTCAGCTGGAAATACTCGCCCTTTCTGGTCAGGGTCACATCCTCGTAGTTGATCACATATTCCGACTCCCTGTTGTTGTAGCCGCGATTTCCGGTAACATTCACACAGCGGACAATACAGGATGCCGTATAGTCCGCAATAGACGCGGTGATCACTGCTGTGCCGTTGGAAATAGCGGTGACCACACCATCATCGTCCACCATGGCAACATCGGGATCAGAGCTTTCCCAGACGGTAGATTTGATTTGTTCGTCACTGAGCTCATAGTCGATCGCCAGCTCGGCAGTCTGCCCCTCATAAGTCAAGGTGATGTCTTCCATGTTCATATCCAGCGTGGTGGTTGGCACTGTGAACTCATTGGTCACATAGGCCTTGATGGACTTATCCCCACAGGTTCCGGTAATGGAGCAGGTTCCGCCCCGGCGGGCACGGATGGTGCCAAAGGCATCTACCGTTGCAATGGTCTCATCGCTGCTCTCCCAAGTGATCTTATCCCGCAGCTCCGCAGGCTCAATCACATAAGAGATCTCCGTGGTGACACCGCGGGAATAGAGAATCAGATATTCCGTTCCCGTGATAGTGAACTTTGTACACTCGATCTGTTCCTCGGTATCTGTCGAAGGTGCTGCGACCTCCGCCTCCTGTGCCGAGGATTCCAGCGAAGAGGCAGTGTCCTCCAGATCAGAGCTCATGATAGGGGCCTGTGACGGCTCCGGCAGCTCCGGGACCATGGTGGGGACCCCCTCGCCCACTGTCGTGGCTGGGTTGTTGAGCAGATCGTCATCGCTCATGCTGGTGAAAAATCCCATGCGGAATAGCATAAACATAACGCCGCAGCCGATCACCAGCAGCGCAATGATCAAGCCGATCACCACGCCGATCACTGTTGCGCTGTTCTTCTGGGGTTCCTCCTCCTGGGAATGTTTTGCAGATTCCTTTTGCTTTTTTTCGCCGGATGCGGTTTTCTTTTTCCCCTGGGTATCCGGACGTTTTCCGGCATTCTGCTTTTTGGGCTTTTTTGCTTGTTTGGGCGGGTCTATCGTGTGGATCGCGTCCCCCAGGATGGCCTCAATGGAATCTCCGGCCTCAGAAGCCGGCTCCTCAGAAAGCACCTCGGAAGCTTCGTCCGCATCCTCCGTATTCTCCGCCGCATCGTCCGCCAGTTCCGGCAGCCGGATGGTCGGTTCGTCCTCCGCAGAATCCGCGGCAACAGGATCCGAATCAGGATCCGTGTGATCCGCATCCAAGGAAAGCCCCAACTCATTGAGGACATTCTGGAGATTGGACTCATCATATTCCTCCCGGCCGCAAGTGGGACATACGTCCATTCCGTCCGGAATAACATTTCCGCATTTTATGCAAATTTTACTCATAGGGAGCCTCCGTAAATACATAGAATCTCACATTTGAGGATGTGCTTGAAAAATTTCCATACCATCATACCACAAGTTTCTTCAAAATCCAATGGTTTTCTACTGGATTGTTATTGCTTTTTTTTGAAAAATAACGTAGAATAATGTAGAATAGTCTCGTAATGCGGCGTGGGAAGCATGATTCTTCCTGCCTGCCGCATATAATTCCCCTAAATGGGAGGTATTATTTTGATCGATCCGAAAAAGATTACTCCGCTGCTCAATCATATGACAGTGGAACAGGAAATCGGTCGTGGACCCAATGGCACAGTCTATCTGGCAGTTCGTTCGGTGGATGGCAGAAAGCTTGCGCTGAAGCATATTTCGATTCCCACCAGCGAGGCCCAGACCAGGGCACTGATCTTTGCCGGGGCCGTTTCCGGAGAAAATGACGCGCAGCGTTATTACAGCATCCTGGAACAGGAGATCAAGTCGGAGATTTTGATGCTCAACAGTATCAAGAACGCGCCTAATCTTTTAAAGATCCGGGGTTATCAGGTGGATCGTAAGATCACCGGCGTGGGCTGCGATATTTATATTCTGTCCGATTATTGCATGTCCCTTCCCACCTATCTGCAAAATCATTACATCACCCGGCTTCAAGCCGTCAATTTGGCGATTGACCTGTGCTCGGCTCTGGAGCAGCTTCGGGAGAGCGACCTTTTACACCGGAATGTGCGCCCCAGCAATATCTTTATGAACGGCAACCGCCGGTTTATGCTGGGCGATCTGGGACTGGTCAAGCTTTCGGAGTTGGAGTATGCCTCCATACCCGATCAGCAGATCTCGGATTATACCGCACCGGAGGTCCGTTCTTCGGATTCGGCGCTGTCCAATACCATGGATATCTACAGC